>NZ_JBIVVI010000270.1:0-8504 GCF_044757675.1 Kitasatospora sp. NPDC091257 | reverse complement strand
GCTGTGACTTTGCCCTCCTCTTGGGAGGTGGCACGGTCAACCGTGCCGGGTGGCGCTAACCTCCCCTCAGGTTGGTTATTGACCGTTAACCGCGCCGGCGGCCCACGAGGCCCGGTCGGATGGTGGACGACGACGTCCAGGAGGCAGTCATGAGTGTGTCGGGGCCGATCCGTGTGGTGGTCGCCAAGCCCGGGCTCGACGGTCACGACCGTGGTGCCAAGGTCATCGCGCGCGCCCTGCGCGACGCCGGTATGGAGGTCATCTACACCGGACTGCACCAGACGCCCGAGCAGGTCGTCGACACCGCGATCCAGGAGGACGCGGACGGCATCGGGCTGTCCATCCTCTCCGGCGCCCACATGACGCTGTGCGCGCGGGTCCTGGAGCTGCTGAAGGAGCGCGACGCGGAGGACATCAAGGTCTTCTGCGGGGGGATCATCCCGGACGAGGACATCGCCGAACTCAAGGCGATGGGTGTCGCGGACATCTTCACCCCGGGCACGCCGACCCGCGACGTGGTCGCCTGGGTCGAGTCGAACCTGCGGGCCGGCTGAACCACCGCGCGTCGAGCGGGCCGCCCCTCCCGGGGCCGGCCCGCTCCGCCGTTCCGGGGCCCGGAAACCCCCGGAAAGCCGACGGGCCGGCCCGTCGGCCCCGGCAGCCCCCGGCTCAGCCCGCCAGCTCCGCGAGCATCGCCGCCCGGAAGCGCAGGGTGCCGGCCAGCCGGGCGAAGGTCTCGGACCACGCGGAGTCCGGGGCGGCCCCGGCGGCCAGCTCCTCCACCGCGGCGGCCGTCTCCGGGGCGAGCGCGCGCTCCGTCATCCCGAGCACCCCGCTGTGGCTCCACGGGTACGCCCCGGAGGCCGCCGCCCGGGCCAGGGCGGTCACCACGGCGGTGGACAGCGGTGGCGTCCACGGGGTGGCGCAGGCGCCGAGCAGCTGGAAGGCGTCGCCCAGCCCGTGCGCCGTGATGAACGCCGCCGTCCAGACGGCCCGCTCCTCCGGCGGGAGGACGGCCAGCAGCTTGGCCGGGGCGCCGGTGGCGCGCGCCGCGCGGGCCCGCGCACCGCGCCCGGACGGGGCCGGGCCGAGCAGCGCCCGGGCCCAGTCGGCGTCCTGCTGGCGGACGGCGGCCCGCGCCCAGGCCTCCCGCAGGTCGTCGGCCCAGCTGCTGCTGGTCTCGTCGATGCTGTCGCCGACCCGCAGGGCGAGCAGCTGCTCGGGCGTCAGCCCGGTGCTCTCCGGCCAGAGCGACAGCGGCGCGGCGGCCACCACCTCGCCGAACCACCAGGCCCGTTCGCCGCGCCCGGTGGGCGACTTGGGCGCGATCCCGTCGCGCTGCATCTGCGCGTCGCACTCGGCGGGCGGGGTGACCAGCAGATGCGTGCCGGTGCCGGCGAGTCGGACGGCGGCCCGCGCCCGCTCGGCCATCCGGCGGGCCAGGGCCGAGCCGGGCAGAGTGGAGAGCAGTTCGGCGGCGGTGGCCCGGACGTTCTTGCTCCGGTCGCCGAGGGCGGCCTCCAGGAACGGTTCGTCGGCGGGGGAGAGGCCGTCCTGGAGGGCGTCCAGGAAGAGCAGGCGGTCCTCGGCGCGCTCGGTGGACCAGGTGCCGCGCAGCAGTTCCAGGCCGGCCGCCGGGTCGCGGCGGCGCAGCAGCGTGAGGTGGGTGACCCGCTCGGCGAACAGGCCCTCGTGCCAGAGCCGGTCGTCCGTCGGCCGTTGCGGCAGGTCGGGGGCGGTGGTGCGCAGCACGAACCGCCAGTCGGGGTTCTGCTCGGCCAGCCAGCGGCCCGGCGGACCGGCCAGGGCCACGGCGTCGGGGCGCAGTTCGCTGCGGGCGCGGGCGGCGTCGAGCAGGCCGGGTATCAGCGCCGCGGGCGGGCGCAGGCCCCGGGCCCGGGCGGTGGTGAGCCACTGCGGCAGCAGCTCGGCCAGGTTGGCCAGGGTGCCGCCGCCGCTGCCGGCCCGCCCCGAGAGCAGGACGGCCAGCCGGCGGGCGGCCGGCTCGGGCAGCTCCGGGCGGGTGTCCTCGGCCGCGGGCGGGCCGGGCGGCCCGGCGGCCGGTACGGGCAGCGCTCCGGCCCGGCGGCGGACGGCGGCCAGTGCGGCCAGCTCCAGCAGGGCGGTGGCCGGGTCGCCCCGGTCCACGGCGTCCGCGAGCGGCAGGGCGGTGGCCGGGAGCGGGCGGCGGTCGGTGCCGAGCAGGGCGCTGGTGTGCAGGGTCTCCCACGGGTCCTGGGTGATCGTCATGCCGGGTTCTCCTGGGGAGTGTCCGGGGCGTGTCTGGGGCACGCCCTACGCGTTGGTGAGGCCGACCGGGCGTCGGCCGGCGGCCCAGGCCGTGACCGGGGCGAAGCCCTGGTGGCCGTACTCGCCGAAGACCGTCAGCGGGCGGCCGGTGGAGACGGCGGCCAGCCGCCACAGGGCCGTCTCCGGGACGGTCGAGGCGCGGACCGGCACGGTGTGGTGGCCGTCCGTCAGGAACCAGCCGTCCGGGGTGCGGACCGGGACGACGTCGCCGAGCACGGTCGGCCGGCTCTCCAGCCACGGGTCGTCGGCGACGGCGGTGCCGTAGCCGGCCACCGCCTCGGCGACGGTGAGCCCGGCGGGCGGTTCGGCGGGGCCCGGCTCGGGGGCGCCGTAGCGCTCGCCGAGGGTGGCGCGCAACGGGTGGGCGCCCGGGTGGTAGGCGAGGTCGGCCTCCACCAGGCGGCCGGTGGGCAGGGCGAGGGCGGGGGCCTGGCCGGTGCGGCCGAAGGAGAGCAGCAGCGCCGGGCGGCCGGTCTTGGCACCGCGCAGCCAGATCCGGCGGGTGATGAGCCGCTCGTCCGAGGTGTCGCGGCTGCCGAGCACCAGCCAGCGGTCGCGGACGGTCGGGCCGGCCAGCACCTCGTTGCTCTCCACGGTGTAGCCGACCCGGGTGCGGACGGTGGCGGCCAGCTCGGCGGGCAGTTCGTCCAGCCGGGTGGCGGCGGTGGCGAGCAGGTGCAGCATCGCGTACTCCTCCAGCAGCCGCTCCTGCGGCAGCGCGTCCAGTTCGCGGACCCGGGCGGCCAGGCCGGGGGCCTGTGCGTCGACCATCCGGGCGGCGACCTCCTCCCAGGGCCCGGCGGTGGACTGGTCGGCGAGGCCGTGCCGGACCCGGTCGGCCAGCCGCAGCCGCAGCTCGGCCGCGCCGGCCGCGACCCGGGCGCCGCGCCGCTCGGCCCGGCGCCGGGCGCCCTCCGGATCGACGACCTGCTCCTTCACGCGCTTCTCGGCGCGCTCCTGGCGGGACGTGAGCCACTCGGCCACCCAGTCGGCGGGCTCCCCGGCCGGGACGGCCTGCGGGGTTCCGCTCCACAGCAGGAGGAGCCCGAGCGCGTGCTTGCACGGGAACTTCCGGCTGGGGCAGCTGCACTGGTAGGCGGGCGTGGCGAGTTCGATCGCGGTGCGGTACGGCGTGCGGCCGCTGCCCTTGCACTCGCCCCACAGCGCGGTGCCGTCGGTGCCGGTGCCGGACCACGGCGCGGGCGCGGACAGTTTGCCCGCGGCCTTCTGCGAGGCGGCGTCAGGTGCCAGGGACAGGACGTGTTCGGTGCTCCAGCGTTCCTCCATGCGACCGACCGTAGGCGGCGGCACTGACATCGGCTGACGGCCCGTCCGGGGCCCCGCCGGGTTGTCAGTGGCTCGGTGCAGGGTTGGTTCCACAGGCCGGGACGCCGACCTGGCTCCCCCCGATCACCCTTGCGCCCGGGGCACCCGTGTGCCCGGCGGCAGACCCGAAGGAGCCCCCATGACCGACGTTCTGCGGCAGCACGCCGAGGACGCGTTCGCCGGCGAACTGGCCGCGCTGGCCGCACAGGACGACCGTCCGCGTCCCGAGCGCTGGAAGCTCTCGCCGTGGGCCGTGGCGACGTACCTGCTCGGCGGCGAACTGCCCGACGGCACCCGGATCACCCCCAAGTACATCGGCCCGCGCCGGGTCGTCGAGGTCGCCGTGACGACCCTGGCGACGGACCGCGCGCTGCTGCTGCTCGGCGTGCCGGGCACCGCGAAGACGTGGGTGTCCGAGCACCTGGCGGCGGCGATCAGCGGTGACTCCACGATGCTGGTGCAGGGCACCGCCGGCACCCCCGAGGAGGCCGTCCGGTACGGCTGGAACTACGCCCAGCTGCTCACCCGCGGGCCCAGCCGGGACGCCCTGGTGCCCTCGCCGCTGATGCGGGCGATGGCCGAGGGCAGGATCGCCCGGGTCGAGGAGCTCACCCGCATCCCGGCCGACGTGCAGGACAGCCTGATCACCATCCTGTCGGAGAAGACGCTGCCGATACCGGAGTTGGGCTCCGAGACGCAGGCGGTGCGCGGCTTCAACGTGATCGCCACCGCCAACGACCGCGACCGCGGTGTCAACGAGCTGTCCAGCGCGCTGCGCCGCCGCTTCAACACCGTGGTGCTGCCGCTGCCGGGCTCGCTGGACGAGGAGGTCGACATCGTCACCCGCCGGGTCAACCAGCTCGGCCGCTCCCTGGAACTGCCCGAACTGCCCGGCGGCGCCGAGGAGATCAGGCGCGTGGTCACCGTCTTCCGGGAGCTGCGGGCCGGGATCACGGTGGACGGCCGGACGAAGGTCAAGACCCCGAGCGGCACCCTCTCCACCGCCGAGGCGATCTCGGTGGTGACCAACGGACTCGCGCTGGCCACCCACTTCGGCGACGGCGTGCTGCGCGCCGGGGACGTGACGGCCGGCATCCTCGGCGCCGTCGTCCGCGACCCGGTGGCGGACCGGGCGGTCTGGCGCGAGTACGTCGAAGGGGTGGTGCGCGAGCGCGACGGCTGGAAGGACTTCTACCGCGCCGCCCGTGAGGTGGGGGCATGACGGCGCCCGAGGTCGCCCTGCTGGGCATCCGCCACCACGGCCCCGGCTCGGCCCGGGCGGTCGCCGCCGCGCTGGCGCAGTGGCGGCCGGACGCGGTGCTGATCGAGGGCCCGCCGGAGGCCGACGGCATCGTCCACCTGGCCGCGGAGAAGGACCTGGTCCCGCCGGTCGCGCTGCTCGCCCACGCGGTGGACGACCCGGCGAAGGCCGCCTTCTGGCCGTACGCCGAGTTCTCCCCGGAGTGGGTGGCGATCCGGCACGCCGTGGAGCACGACCTGCCGGTCCGCTTCATCGACCTGCCCGCCGGGCACGGCTTCGCGCCGGCCCCGGAGGAAGACGCGGAGGGGACGGCCGCGGAGGGGACGGCCGTCGAGGGCACGGCCGTCGAGGAGGAGGACGCCGGGCCGGTCGCCGACCCGCTGGCGCTGCTCGCCGAGGCGGCCGGGCACGACGACGCGGAGCGCTGGTGGGAGGACGTGGTCGAGCACCGCGCGCCCGGCGACGACGCGCTGGCGCCGTTCGCCGCCGTCGCCGAGGCGATGGGCGCGCTGCGCGCGGAGGGCCTCGGCGAGTCCCGCCGGGACCTGCTGCGCGAGGCGTACATGCGCCAGCAGATCCGTGCCGCCCGCCGCGCCGGGCACCGCAGGATCGCCGTGGTCTGCGGGGCCTTCCACGTCCCGGCGCTGGAGCGGATGCCCACCGTCGCCCACGACCGGGCGCTGCTCGCCGCACTGCCGAAGAAGGTGCGGACGGACATCACCTGGGTGCCGTGGACGCACCGCCGGCTCTCCCAGGCCACCGGTTACGGTGCGGGTGTGCAGTCGCCCGGCTGGTACCACCACCTGTTCACCACCGACGGTGACCCGGTGCCGCGCTGGCTCACCCGGGCGGCCGACCTGCTGCGCGCCGAGGACCACCCGGTCTCCTCCGCGCACGTGATCGAGGCGGTCCGGCTGGCCGAGACCCTGGCCGTGCTGCGCGGCCGCCCGCTCGCCGGGCTGACCGAGACCCTGGACGCCGTGCGCGCGGTGCTCTGCGAGGGCTCGGACGTCGCCCTGGAGCTGGTCCGGGACCGCCTGGTGGTCGGCGACGCGCTCGGCGAGGTCCCGGACGCCGCACCGGCGGTGCCGCTCCAGCGCGACCTGACCCGGTTGCAGCGCTCGCTGCGGCTCAAGCCCGAGGCCGCGCCGAAGGACGTCGACCTCGACCTGCGCAAGGACACCGACGCGGCCCGCTCCCGGCTGCTGCACCGGCTGCGGCTGCTGGGCGTGGACTGGGGTGTGCCCGCGCGCTCCTCGGTGAACTCGACCGGGACGTTCCGGGAGAGCTGGCGGCTGTGCTGGCAGCCCGAGTTCGCGGTCCGGATCGCCGAGGCCGCCCAGTGGGGCACCACGGTCGAGGAGGCCGCGGCCAACAAGGCCGTCGGCACCGCCCGCGCCGCCGGGGAACTCGCCGAGCTGACCGGCCTGGTGGAGACCTGCCTGCTGGCCGGGCTGTCCGGCGCACTGCCCGCCGTGATGCGGGTGCTCGCCGACTGCGCGGCCCTGGACACCGACGTCGCGCACCTCGCGGGCGCGCTGCCCGCACTGGTCCGCGCGCTGCGCTACGGCGACGTGCGCGGCACCGACCACGGCGCGCTCGCCGAGGCGGCCGCGGGCCTGGCCGAGCGGATCTGCGTGGGACTGCCGCCCGGCTGCGTCGGCCTGGACGCGCAGGGGGCGGAGGCGATGCGCGGCCGCCTCGACGAGGTGCACGGCGCGATCGGCCTGCTGGCCGCCGATCCCGGCGACGTCACTGCCGCCGGCACCACCACGGCCGACACCATCACCGCCGCCGGCACCGCGCCGGACCCGGACGGCCTGGCCGGCCTGGCCGACCGCTGGGCCGCCGCCCTGGGCTCGCTGGCCCGCCGCGAGCCGGCCGGCGGACCGGCCACCGGCGCCCCCGGGCTGCTGCGCGGCCGGGCCGTGCGGCTGCTGCTGGACGACGGCCGGCTCGACTCCGCGGCGGCCGGCCGACGGCTTCGGCTGGTGCTCTCCGCCGCCAACGCCCCGGCCGACGCGGCCGGTTGGGTCGAGGGCTTCCTGACCGGCGGCGGCGCCCTGCTGCTGCACGACCCGCGGCTGCTCGCCCTGCTGGACGAGTGGCTGACCGGGGTGAGCGGCGAGGCCTTCACCGACGTCCTGCCGCTGCTGCGCCGCACCTTCGCCGGACTGGAGGCGGGCGTGCGCACCACCATCGGCGGCCGGGTCGCGGCCGGCCCGCTCGGTGAGCCGCCGGCCGTCGACGCCGCGGCCGGTGAGCTGGACCGGGCCCGCGCCGACGCCGCCGTCCCGGTGGTGGCCCTGCTGCTCGGGATCCGCCCGAGGATCCCCCGGCAGGCCGCCGGCCGCGACACCTGACACCCGCCGCGGTGGCACCCACCGCACCGAACGCCTGCCCCACCGCAGGACCCGCTGAAGGAGGACGAGATGGCAGCGCCCACGACCGACGAACGGCTGCGCCGCTGGCGGCTGGTGCTCGGCGGCGAGGCCGACGGCACCGGCTGCGCCCTGCGCGGCCGCGACGCCGCGATGGACGGCGCCCTCGCCGCGCTCTACCGCGGCGCCCCCGAGGAGGGTGCCCGGGCCGGGCGCACCGGCCGCCGCGGTGCCGGGCTGGGCGGCTCGGCCCCGCAGGTGGCCCGCTGGCTGGGTGACATCCGCGAGTACTTCCCCTCCACCGTGGTGCAGCTGATGCAGCAGGACGCGATCACCCGGCTCGGCCTGGACCGGCTGCTGCTGGAGCCGGAGATGCTGGAGGCCGTCGAGCCGGACGTGCACCTGGTCGGCACCCTGCTGTCGCTCAAGCACGCGCTGCCCGAGACCACCCGGGAGACCGCCCGGGCGGTGGTCGGCAAGGTGGTCGCCGACCTGGAGCGCCGGCTCGCCGACCGCACCCGGGCCACGCTCGGCGGCGCCCTCGACCGCAGTGCCAAGGTCAACCGTCCCCGCCACCGCGACATCGACTGGGACCGCACCATCCGGGCCAACCTGAAGAACTACCTGCCCGAGCACGGCACCGTCGTCCCCGAGCGGCTGGTCGGCTACGCGCGCGCCCAGCGCGCCGTGAAGAAGGACGTCATCCTCTGCATCGACCAGTCCGGCTCGATGGCGCCCTCGGTGGTCCACTCGGCGGTCTTCGGCGCGGTGCTCGCCTCGATGCGCACCCTGGACACCCGGCTGGTCGTGTTCGACACCTCGGTGGTCGACCTCACCGAACAGCTCACCGACCCGGTCGACGTCCTGTTCGCCACTCGGCTCGGCGGCGGCACCGACATCAACCGCGCCCTGGCCTACTGCCAGTCGAAGATCACCCGGCCCTCCGAGACCGTCGTGGTGCTGATCAGCGACCTGTACGAGGGCGGCATCCGGGACGGCATGCTCAAGCGGGTCGCCGCGATGAAGGCGGCCGGCGTCCAGTTCATCGCCCTGCTCGCGCTCTCCGACGAGGGGGCCCCGGCGTACGACCACGCGCACGCCGCCGCCCTGGCCTCGCTCGGCGCGCCGGCCTTCGCCTGCACCCCGGACGCGTTCCCGGAGATCATGGCGGCGGCGATCGAGAAGCGCCCGATCCCGCAGAGCCTGTTCGAGGGGGCCGCCCAGGG
>NZ_JBIVVI010000269.1:0-8508 GCF_044757675.1 Kitasatospora sp. NPDC091257 | reverse complement strand
CCACGACGCTCGTCCGATCTCCCCATCGAAACCCGCCCACCCCGGCCGGTCTCCGGGCTCCCCCCAGGTCTTCGGCGGGCCCCCGGCCACGCGTGGAGTCGCTCGCGCCTCGGCGCTTCCCGTACACTTCACACGCGACCCGGTCCGCCGGGTCGACTTCGCACGCCCCGCCACCGGCGGTCGGACGCGGTTCGTCCGCAGCCCCGCCAGGTGCGAGTGCCGCTCGGTCCGCCGAGCTCGACCGGCCCCCGGGCCGGGAGGGTTCAAGCGGCTCGGCACGTTCGGGGCGTCAGGCGTGGCTGTCACCTGGCCGCCACGGACAAACCGAGCCTGACCCGGCTGTGGGCGATCGCTGCGAGGCAGTGCCGCCGCCGGGCCGTAACACCAAGGAGCACGGCAATGGCCGTCGTCACGATGCGGGAGCTGCTGGAGAGCGGCGTCCACTTCGGTCACCAGACCCGCCGCTGGAACCCGAAGATGAAGCGCTTCATCATCACCGAGCGCAACGGCATCTACATCATCGACCTCCTGCAGTCGCTGAACTACATCGACCGCGCCTTCGAGTTCATCAAGGAGACCGTTGCCCACGGCGGCAGCGTCCTCTTCGTCGGCACGAAGAAGCAGGCCCAGGAGGCCATCGCCGAGCAGGCCACCCGCGTGGGCATGCCCTACGTGAACCAGCGCTGGCTCGGCGGCATGCTGACCAACTTCTCGACCGTCTACAAGCGCCTCCAGCGCCTGAAGGAGCTCGGCGAGCTGGACTTCTCGGACGTGGCCGGTTCCGGCCTGACCAAGAAGGAGCTCCTGGTCCTCCAGCGCGAGCACGACAAGCTGGAGAAGACCCTCGGCGGTATCCGCGACATGCAGCGCGTTCCCAGCGCCGTCTGGATCGTGGACACCAAGAAGGAGCACATCGCGGTCGGCGAGGCCCGGAAGCTCAACATCCCGGTCGTCGCCATCCTCGACACCAACTGTGACCCGGACGAGGTCGACTACAAGATCCCGGGCAACGACGACGCGATCCGCTCCGTCACCCTGCTGACCCGCGTGATCGCCGACGCCGTGGCCGAGGGTCTCAAGTCCCGCGCCGGTGTCGCCAAGGGCGACGCCAAGGCCGAGCCGGGTGCCGACCAGCCGCTGGCCGCCTGGGAGAAGGACCTCATCGAGGGCGAGAAGAAGGCCGAGGAGGCCCCCGCCGCCGCCGAGGCCCCCGCCGCTGAGGCGCCCGCCGAGGCGCCCGCCGAGGAGGCCCCCGCGGCCGAGGCGCCGGCCGAGCAGGCCTGACGTACCAAGGGTGAGGGGCACCCGCCGGTACGAAGCCGGCGGGTGCCCCTCTCTCCCGCGCCGGGACCGGACCATCGGTCCCGGCGCCACTCCACGCAGACACGCGAGACGCGAGAAGAGATTCACACCATGGCGAACTTCACCGCCGCGGACGTCAAGAAGCTCCGTGAGCTCACCGGCGCCGGCATGATGGACTGCAAGAAGGCCCTGGACGAGGCCGAGGGCAACGTCGAGAAGGCCGTCGAGTTCCTGCGCATCAAGGGCCAGAAGGGCGTCGCCAAGCGCGAGGGCCGCGACGCCTCCAACGGCGCCGTCGCCGCGCTGATCGCCGAGGACAAGAAGTCCGGCGTCCTGGTCGAGCTGAACTGCGAGACCGACTTCGTCGCCAAGGGTGACAACTTCGTCAAGGTCGCCGACGCCATCGCCGCCCACGTCGCCAAGACCGCCCCGGCCGACCTGGACGCCGCCCTGGCCTCCGAGATCGAGGCCGGCAAGACCGTCCAGCAGTTCGTGGACGAGGCCAACGCGACCCTGGGCGAGAAGATCGTCTTCCGCCGCTTCGCCCAGTTCGACGGTGACGGCTTCGTCGCAGTCTACCTGCACAAGACCAGCCCCGACCTGCCGCCGGCCGTCGGCGTCCTGGTCGAGCTGGACAAGGAGAACGCCGAGGTCGCCAAGGACGTCGCGCAGCACATCGCCGCCTTCGCCCCGAAGTACCTGTCCCGCGAGGACATCCCGGCCGAGGACATCGAGAACGAGCGCCGCGTCGCCGAGGCCACCGCTCGCGAGGAGGGCAAGCCGGAGGCCGCCCTGCCGAAGATCGTCGAGGGTCGCGTCACCGGCTTCGTGAAGGAGTTCTCGGTCCTGGAGCAGGCCTTCGCGAAGGACAACAAGAAGACCGTCGCCAAGGTCCTCGAGGAGAACGGCGTCACCCTCAAGCGCTTCGCGCGTTTCCGCGTCGGCGCCTGAGCCACGTTCCACCTGGTCCCCGGCCCCTTTACGCTGGGAACCGCCCCCGCCCGCTGATCGGGGCGGGAGGAACGCCGAACGGGCTCACCCCGCGCCTATCCCCAACGGGCGGGCTCGCGTCGGCACCATGAACGACGAGGAGGCCATTGCCGTGCAGGACACCGAACCGGTTCCCGCGGCAGTGGCCTCCTCTCGTGTACGCGCAGGCGGGGCATCCGCACACCCGCGCCTGTGACCAGTAGGTGCAAAAAGGAGAAGTCCATGCAGGAGACGCAGGAGACCGCGCAGGACCCCAGGGACGGCTCGCGCCGCCGGGTGCTGCTCAAGCTGTCCGGTGAAGCCTTCGCCGGTGGCGGCGGGCTCGGCGTCGACCCGGACGTCGTGCACGCGATCGCCCGGGAGATCGCCACCGTCGTCCGTGCCGGTACCGAGGTCGCGGTGGTCATCGGCGGCGGCAACTTCTTCCGGGGCGCCGAGCTCCAGGTCCGCGGCATGGACCGGGCCCGCTCCGACTACATGGGCATGCTCGGCACCGTCATGAACTGCCTGGCGCTGCAGGACTTCCTGGTCAAGGAGGGCATCGAGACCCGGGTCCAGACCGCCATCACCATGGGCCAGGTCGCCGAGCCGTACCTGCCGCTGCGGGCCGTCCGGCACCTGGAGAAGGGCCGTGTGGTGATCTTCGGCGCCGGTATGGGCATGCCGTACTTCTCCACCGACACCACGGCCGTCCAGCGCGCCCTGGAGATCCACGCCGACGTCCTGCTGATGGGCAAGAACGGCGTGGACGGCGTCTACGACTCCGACCCGCGGACGAACCCGGACGCGGTCAAGTTCGACGCGCTGGAGTACTCCGAGGTCATCGCGCGCGACCTCAAGGTCGCCGACCTCACCGCGATCACGCTGTGCAAGGACAACAACCTTCCGATGCTGGTCTTCGAACTGCTGGCGGAGGGCAATATCGCGCGCGCGGTGAAGAGTGAGAAGATCGGCACACTCATCAGCCAGGATTCTGTCCGGGCCTGAGCAGCAACCAGCCGTACTGGACGGCGCCGACGCCGGGACCGGCCACCGCGCCGACACCGGTCGGGACAACAGCAGATGAACCGGACAGGGAGACCACAGTGATCGAAGAGACCCTCCTCGAGGCCGAGGAGAAGATGGAGAAGGCCGTCGGCGTCGCCAAGGACGACCTCGCGGCCATCCGCACCGGCCGTGCGCACCCGGCGATGTTCGCCAAGATCGTCGCGGAGTACTACGGCGCCGTGACGCCGATCAACCAGCTGGCCTCCTTCTCGGTGCCGGAGCCGCGGATGGCGGTCGTCTCGCCGTTCGACAAGACCGCGCTGAAGGCCATCGAGCAGGCGATCCGCGACTCCGACCTGGGCGTCAACCCGTCCAACGACGGCTCGATCATCCGCGTGGTGCTGCCCGAGCTGACCGAGGAGCGCCGCCGGGAGTTCATCAAGATCGCCCGCACCAAGGGCGAGGACGCCAAGGTGTCGATCCGCGCGGTGCGCCGCAAGGCCAAGGACGCCATCGACAAGCTGGTGAAGGACGGCGAGGTCGGCGAGGACGACGGCCGCCGCGCCGAGAAGGAGCTCGACGACACCACGGCCAAGTACGTGGCCCAGGTCGACGAGCTGCTGAAGCACAAGGAAGCCGAGCTGCTCGAGGTCTGATGAACGACGCCCCTGACGCCCCCGGCTACTGGGGCCCGTCCGACCAGCAGTTCCAGCCCCACCATCCGGCGCCGCACCCGCAGGCCGCCCGTACCCCGGCCCATCCGGTGCCGGGGTACGGCGCGCAGCCGGCGCCGGCCCAGGGACACCCCGGCCACCCGGGCGGCCACGCCGTGCCCCCGGGTGCGCCGGGCGTCGCCCACGGGGCGCCGGGCCTCCGTTCGGATCAGTCGCAGCAGCCTCCGGTGTACTGGGGCGGCGACGCGGAGGAGACTCAGGTCATGCCTCCCGTGCCGGCCGAGCCCGGTCCGCCGCCCGGCGCGCCCGCCCACGGCCGGTCTGCCGCCCACGGTCGGCCCCCGGCCCACGGCCGGCCCGCCACCGGTGGCCCGGCCGGGCCCGCCGAGGGGCAGGGCAGGGAGTCCGGCCGGCTGAACGGCCCGCTGTTCCGGGAGGACCAGCCCGAGCCGGTGCCGTCGGGCGTGACGGAGACGGTCGTGCTGCGCGCGATATCCGACGACGTCCCTCCCGCCCCCGGCCGCGGCACCCCGCCGCACCCGGGGGCACCGGTGCATCCCGCGCCGCCGGCGAACCACTTGGCGGCCGGGCAGCCCCACTTCGTGCCGTCGTCCCACCCAGGGCAGGAGACACCCGTGGCCGCCCAGTCCGCCCCGCAGCCGCAGCCGCGCAAGCAGCGCGGTGGCCGTAACCTCCAGGCCGCCATAGGCGTGGGCGTCGGCCTGGGGGCGGTGATCGTCGCCTCGCTGTTCGTGGTGAAGGCGCTGTTCCTGGTCGTCGTGATGGCCGCGGTCGCGGTCGGCGTCTGGGAGCTGACCAGCCGGCTCTCCGAGCGCAAGCAGATCAAGGCGCCGCTGATCCCGCTGGTCGTGGGCGGCGTCGCCATGGTCGCCACCGGTTACTGGTCCGGCATCCAGTGGGCGGCCGCCGCGCTGGCGCTGACCGGGCTGGCGGTGATGGTCTGGCGGATGGCCGAGCCGCCGGAGGACTACCTGCGGGACATAACGGCAGGCGTGTTCACGGCCTTCTACGTGCCGTTCCTGGCCACCTTCGTGGCGATGATGCTGGCGGCCGACGACGGCCCCCAGCGGATCGTGCTCTTCCTGATCGTGACGATCTGCAGCGACACCGGCGCGTACGCGGTGGGCTACAAGTTCGGGAAGACCAAGCTGGCCCCGACGATCAGCCCGGGCAAGACCCGCGAGGGCCTGGCCGGCGGCATCGCGCTGTCGATGCTGGCGGGCGCGCTGCTGATGCAGCTGATGATCGACGGCGGCAGCTGGTGGCAGGGCCTGATCCTGGGCGGCTGCGCGGCGGTCACCGCGACCCTGGGCGACCTGGGCGAGTCGATGATCAAGCGGGACCTCGGGATCAAGGACATGGGCACGCTGCTGCCCGGCCACGGCGGCATCATGGACCGGCTGGACTCGCTCCTGCCGACCGCCCCGGTGGTCTGGCTGCTGCTGGCCGCGTTCGTCGGCAGCTGACCGGCGCGTACGAGACGTACCAGGGAGGGCCCCGGACGCCTGGCGTCCGGGGCCCTCGCGCGTCTGCGACACTGGAACAACCATGCCTAAGCCCGGAGAACTCACCTTTGTCGCGCCGCGCGGCGCAAAGCCCCCGCGACACCTCGCCGACCTGAGCCCCGCCGAGCGCAAGGAGGCCGTCGCCGAGCTGGGCGAGCAGCCGTTCCGCGCCAAGCAGCTCTCCAACCACTACTTCGGCCGGATGTCGAACGACCCGGCGAGCTGGACGGACATCCCCGCCGCCAGCCGGGAGAAGCTCACCGGGAGCCTGCTGCCCGAGCTGATGTCGGTGGTCCGGCACGTCTCCTGCGACGACGACGCCACCCGCAAGACGCTCTGGAAGCTCTTCGACGGCACGCTCGTGGAGTCCGTGCTGATGCGCTACCCGGACCGGGTCACCATGTGCATCAGTTCGCAGGCCGGCTGCGGCATGAACTGCCCGTTCTGCGCCACCGGCCAGGCCGGCCTGACCCGCAACCTGTCCACCGCCGAGATCGTCGAGCAGATCGCCGCCGGGATGCGCGCGCTCAAGACCGGGGAGATCCCGGGCGGCGAGGCGCGGCTGTCCAACGTGGTCTTCATGGGCATGGGCGAGCCGCTGGCCAACTACAACCGGGTGCTGGCCTCGATCCGCCGGCTGACCGACCCGGCGCCGGACGGCTTCGGCCTGTCCCAGCGCGGCATCACGGTCTCCACCGTCGGTCTCGTCCCGGCGATGCACCGCTTCGCCGACGAGGGCCTCAGCTGCCGCCTGGCGCTGTCGCTGCACGCCCCGGACGACGAGCTGCGCGACGAGCTGGTGCCGGTGAACACCCGCTGGAAGGTCGCCGAGGTGCTGGACGCGGCGTGGAACTACGCGGAGAAGTCCGGCCGCCGGATCTCCATCGAGTACGCGCTGATCAAGGACATCAACGACCAGGCCTGGCGGGCGGACCTGCTCGGCCGGCTGATCAAGAACCGTCGGGTGCACGTCAACCTGATCCCGCTGAACCCGACCCCCGGGTCCAAGTGGACGGCCTCCCGGCCCGAGGACGAGCGCGAGTTCGTCCGCCGCCTCCAGTCGCACGGCGTGCCGACGACCGTCCGCGACACCCGTGGCCAGGAGATCGACGGCGCCTGCGGCCAGCTCGCCGCGGCGGGCTGAGGCCCGCTCCGGGAGACCGCTACCGGAGTCCGGCGGCCGCCAGTGCGGCGGTCGCCCCGCCGGTCAGCAGCAGTGTGCTGCCCACCGCGAGGGTGCGCAGCGCGACCGCGCCGAACAGCAGTCGGGGCGAGGTGCCGAGGCGCAGCAGCGCGTGGGTGACCCCGCGTCGGTCGGTGCGGACCTCGGCGAGCCGGTTGACCACCGCGGCGGCCGCGCAGCCGAGGACCAGGCAG
Source organism: Kitasatospora sp. NPDC091257 (assembly GCF_044757675.1). Taxonomy (NCBI): domain Bacteria; kingdom Bacillati; phylum Actinomycetota; class Actinomycetes; order Kitasatosporales; family Streptomycetaceae; genus Kitasatospora; species Kitasatospora sp. NPDC091257. The sequence goes on along the minus strand of NZ_JBIVVI010000269.1, from coordinate 1,652 downwards.
GCCTCGACGGCGGGCAGCGCGTCGGCGCTGTCGGGCGTGCCGATCCAGTAGCGGACGGTGGTGAGCACCAGCGCGACGGCGAGGGTGAGCACGGCCAGCGGCGCGCCGAGCCGGCGGGCCTGGGCGGTGAGGCCGCGCCCGGCCAGCAGCCGCAGCGGGGTGGGCCGCCCGACGGCGAGCAGCCGCCCGGCCCAGGCCAGCAGCGGGCCGGTGAGCAGCGCGAGGCCGAGCGCACTGGCGGCCCAGCCGAAGAGGGCGGCGGTGCTGGTGGAGCCGAGCCCGGCGGGCAGGTGGATCGGACGGCCGTCGACGGCGGCTCCGGGCCGCAGGGCGATGAGTTCGAGCGCGGCGCCGATCACGCCCAGCCCGGTCGCGAGGGCGATCCGCCAGACGCCGAAGCCGGTCGGGGCGGGGGTGCGGCCGCCGGGCAGGGTGTCGGTGACGGAGACCGCGCAGGCGGCGGCGCCGGCGGCGGTGAGCGGGACCAGGGCGAGCAGGGTGAGGGGCGCGGCGGGCGGCAGCGGCACGCCCATGCCGAGGTCGGCGGCGAGCGCGGGTCCGGCGACGTCGTTGCGCAGCACCAGGAAGAGCAGCAGGGTCAGCACGCTGCCGAGGGTGCAGGCGAGTGCGACCTCGCCGGCGATCAGCGTCCGGATGCGGCGGGAGCCGGCCCCGGCGGCGGTGAGGCCGGCGATCCGCTCGGGCCGGCGGGCGGGCACCGCGCGGGCGGCGACGGCCGCGAACCAGGCGAGGGCGGCGAGCGGGGGCAGGCACCAGAGCAGCCGGACCAGCGGGTCGGCGCCGCCGATCTGCTCGCTCATCGCCCGGCCGAGGGAGCGCAGCAGGAAGGCGGCGACCACGGCGGCGGCCGCTGCGGTGAGCAGCCAGCGGCCGAGGTCGGGCACCCGGTAGCCCCGGGCCAGACGGAGATAGAACACGTCGACCCTTTCAGCGGCGGGTGGCCGTGACGGCGGGCGCTCCGGCGGCCCCGGGGGCGGTGATGCCGCGGGGGACGGGTGCGGCGGGGGCGGTGAGCCGTCCGTCGACGAGGGCGACGGCGCGGTCCGCGAACCGGACGAGCTCGGGGTCGTGGGTGGCCAGGACGAGGGTGAGCTGGTGGGACCGCGCCGCGCTGGTCAGTATCCGCATGACCTGGTCGGCGGCCTCGCGGTGCAGCGGGGCGGTGGGGTCGTCGGCGAAGACGACGGGCGGCAGCGGGGCCAGGGCGCGGGCGACGGCGACCCGCTGGCGGTGGCTCTGGAGCAGGCGCTCGGGCCGCAGCCGGGCGCAGTCGCCGACGTCGAGGCGTTCCAGCCACTCGTCGGCGGCGGTGTAGGCGGCCTTGTTGCCGGCCCCGGCGAGCAGCAGCGGCAGCGCGACGTTCTCCCGGGCGGTCAGTTCGGGCACCAGGTGGGGCTCGGAGCCGACGAAGCCGAAGCGGTCGCGGCGCAGCCGTTCGCGGCCGGCCCGGGCGAGGGTGCGGCTGGCCGCCGAGCGCGGCCTGCCGATGCTGCTCGGCATGCACTCCGGGGACGACGACAAGCTGCGGATGCTGGAGCTGTACCGGACCGCTGACCTTGATGTCGTCCGCGGCGTTGTCGTTGATGGCCTTGCCCTGCGGGCCGAAGATGCCGCCGTTGGCCGACAGCAGG
>NZ_JBIVVI010000268.1:0-8521 GCF_044757675.1 Kitasatospora sp. NPDC091257 | reverse complement strand
CTGTCGAACCGCCCCTCCCGTCCGGGCACCTGGACGGGAGCGGCTCGCAGCACGGCGGACCCCTGGAAGCTGCCGGGGACGGTGGACCCCGGCTCCCGCACCGGCGTACGGCAGGCACGTCAACGCGGTGGTCACGCGGGAGCGTCCGAGGAGAAGGAGTGAGGCGTGGCCGACGGGGCGATTTCGGCGAGTTGGCTGTCGAAGGCGCGCAGCAGATCGGGGAGCCGTTGCGGCCAGGAACCGGTCAGCGGAGCCTGGACGACGCATTTCAGGGTCCCGTCGGGCAGTTCGCACACCTGGAGCTGAACCTCGGCGACCGCGCCGACCGGCGGCACCGGAACGGCGTGCATCCTTACCGGACCGGCCGAATGCTCGACGCGCTGCCAGTTCTCGAAGGCGAACAGCACCTGGTAGACGGGCATCCGACCACCGGGGACCGTGTGTACGGCCCGGACGATTTCGTAGCGGGGCAGCGCGGAGCCCAGGACGCTCTCCCGCACGGCGGCCCAGACCCGCTCGACCACCCCGGGTGCGGACAGCTCGGGCATCCGCACCGGCAGGATGTCGATCAGGCAGCCGAGCTCGTCCGCCTGCCCGGCCGAGCGGGTGGCCACCGGTGTGCCGACGCAGAAGTCGGAGCCGCCGGTGATCTCGGCCAGAGCCCGGCCGTACGCGGCCAGCAGCACCGCGAACGGTGAGCAGGCGCTGCGCCTGGCCTGGTCGCGCACCGCCTGCCAGGTGCTGGGCGGACAGGTGGTTCGGAGCTCGGCCGACCCACCTGCAGCGAGCTCGTGCTGGTTCGGCGCCGGGCTGCCGTCCGGGGTGGGCAGGTCGGCCGCCCCAGTCAGCAAGGCGCGCCAGTGTGCGGTGAGTTCGGCGTGCTGCGCCGGCGTGAGTTCTGCGGCCTCCGCTCGTTCCAGCACGGGCAGATCGGTCGCGACGCCGTCGACGGCCCGTGCGTAGGCGCACGCCAGATCGGCGGCGAACACCTCCTGGGAGAGGCCGTCGAAAGCGATGTGATGGACCGCCAGGAAGACGGTGGCGCCCTGTGCGTCCGGGGCGACCGCGGCCCTGTAGACGCGGCCCGCGGCGAGATCGAAGGTGTCGGCGTTCAGCAGGGTGGCGGCCGCCTCCTCGAAGCCGGTGCCGGGCCCGAGGCGCAGCAGGGGCTCCGCGACCGGCTCCGCGAGGACCTTGCGGACCACCTGCTCGTGCTCGAAGACGAAGGCGGTGCGCAGCGCCTCCTGGCGGCGCGCCACGGCCGACAGCGCTGCGTCGAGGGCGGGGAGATCGAGCGGGCCGTGGACGCGGACCTGGGCGAGGATCCAGCCGGCGCGGCTCGCCGGGTCGATCTGGTCACCGAGCCAGAGCTGCATCTCCAGGGCGGAGGCCGGCTGAACCCGCACCGTCGTGTGGTCAGTCACAGGAAAGCTCCTTGTCCGTGCCGTCGCAACGCGGCGTTCATGCGTTCCAGGGTCTCTTCCAGGACCTGTGGGGACGTGCCGAAATTGAGCCGCACGAATCCATCGCCGCCGGCTCCGAAGGCCGGACCGGAGAAGAGGAGCACCTTGGCCTCGTCGCGGAAGAAGGGCATGGGGTCCGGACCGATCCCCAGCTGCCGGCAGTCGAGCCAGGCAAGGAACGTGGCCTCCGGAGTCCGACATCGGATCCTCTCCGGGAGCCGCTCGGCCAGCAGCCGCCGGTTCCGGTCCAAGATGGCCAGCACGTCGTCCAGCCAGGCATCGCCCGAGGTCCAGGCAGCCTTCAGGGCCTCGACCGCGAGCACTCCCACTTGGCCGAAAAGCAGCCCGCGCCGGGCGTCGACGGCATCCCGTACGTCCCGCGGTCCTATGTGTGCCAGCGCGCAGCGGATCCCGGCGAGGTTGAATGCCTTGCTCCCCGAGGTGAGGGTGACCGTGCGGGCGGCGATTGCCGGGCTGAGCGAGGCGAAGGGAATGTGCTGGTGCGGGGCATGGGTCAGATCCGCGTGCACCTCGTCGGAGATCACCAACAGGTCGAACCTGAGCACGAGTTCCGCGAGTGACTCCAGCTCGTCACGGCGGAACACCCGGCCGGTGGGGTTGTGGGGGTTGACGAGGAAGAGCACACGGCAGCGGCCCGAGCCCTCGTCCGCCGCGGTCCGCTCCATGAGCGCGGGATCGAACTCCCACCCGCCCTCGCCCTCCTGGAGCGGAACGGTCAGCGCCCTGCGGCCGATCCTCTCGATGACATCGACGAACGGCGGGCAAGCGGGGGTGTGCAGAAGTACCGCATCGCCGGGGTCGGTGGCGACCTGGAGCGTCGCGAGCATCGCCTGGTTGATGTCCGTGAACAGCCGGACGTGCGTGGGATCGGGCCTGTGGCCGTACCGGTGCCGCGTCCGCTCGGCGAACACCTCGCCGAGCGGGCCGCCGCGGCTCTCGTCGAACCATGGGGGGTAGCCGAGATCGCCGTCGGCGCGGCGCAGCAGGGCCTGGCGTATCGCGGGCGCGGTCGGAAAGTCCATGTCCGCGACCCAGGAGGCCAGCATGCCGTCGCCCGCGGTGGCCCACTTCTCCCCGTCCCGCTGTGACAGGCGGCTCAGTTCGAGGGAGTCGAGAGCAGTTGACGAAGTGTCGGCCTTCATAGTCCTGTTCCGTGTCGGTTCGATGGCACAGCGTTGTGCGGACCAATGCCGGTGCGGTGCCGCACGACGGAGAGGAGGCCGGTACGGAAAGCCTGCGACAGGAAACCGATCGCCCGGCAGACCTCCTGCGGGCCCCCGGCCCTCCAGTCGCATCCCCATAACCCTGTTGGGCCACACGGGAGTTCCCCGAGAACTTCATGGTTGCCCAATGACGGGAGCACACAAGGGTATACGGCAGCCTTCGACCGCGAACGTGTGACGTCGGCCACATTGCGGCGTTCGTAACCCGCCGATACTGTCGCCAACAGCGCCTTCCTCAGCCCGGATCAGACGCTGAGGCTGGTCGCTCGCAAAGCTTGGAGCCTCCTGGCCCGGCAGTCGGTGCGCCCATGCGCCCATCCGATATTCACAGTCGAATTACATCTGCGATGTCGAGAATCTGTGACAGGAGACAGGAATTGCCCTCCCATGCTGCCCAAATCCCTGCGGACCGGCCGCGTGGCGTCGACGCACCCCGTTGCACGGGGGCAGTACGCCGAGAAATTCCCGGTCTTTACGCCGGCGCCGTCAGGGATGTGGCGGTGTCCTGCGCGACCGCCCCGGAGAGTGTGCTGCTCGCCGGCTTCGCCGCGCTGCTGTACCGGTATTCCGGCCAGAACCAGGTCGAGTTCCACGTGCGCCGCGAAGGAGGTGAGGACTCGCTGCTCCGCTTCTCCGTCACCGGGGAGAGCACGCTCCGCGGACTGACCGGTGCGGCCGGTACCGCGGCGGCCCCCGGGAAGGAGCCCGCGCGCATCGGCGTACGTTTCGGTGCGGATCGGGCCGGCGAGGGCGATCAGCCGTACGAGGTCGAGCTCGTGCTGCCTGTGGCCGAGGCGGCGTCCCGGTCGGCCGCTCTCCACTTCGACGAGCGACTCTTCGAAACGGCGACCGGCGACCAACTGCTCGCCCACTTCCAGAACCTGCTCGAGGACGGCGCGAACCGGCCGGACCAGGCGCTGGCGGATCTCGTGCTTCTCACCGGGCCCGAGGTGCACCGGATCCTCGTGGAATGGAACGACACCGCACTCCGGCTGCCCCGCGAGGAAAGCTGTCTGCACGAGGTGTTCGAGGAGCGGGCCGCGCGGTCCCCCGAGGCCGTCGCCGTGGTCCAAGGAGCGACCCGGCTGACGTTCCAGGAGATCAACGTCGCGGCGAACCGGCTGGCACATCATCTGAGGGACCTGGGCGTCGGCCCCGACGACCGCGTCGGCCTCTACCTCGAGCACTCGCCCGATCTGCTGATCTCGATGCTCGGGGTACTCAAGGCCGGCGGGGCCTATGTGCCACTCGACCCCGGCTATCCGCAGGCCAGGGTGTCCACCATGATCACCGGTGCTTCCTGCGTGGCTCTGATCAGCCACAGCAAGCTCGCTGCCGCTCTGACCGGGGAGGACTCCGTACGGCAGGAACTCCTGCTGTTATTGGACCGCGAGACCGCCGCCCTGTCCGCTCGGCCCGATCACGATCCGAAGGCCCAGGCCGGGCCGGACAACCTCTGCTACGTCATCCACACTTCCGGTTCCACCGGAAAGCCGAAGCCGATCGCGCTGCGCCACCGGGGCGTGGTGAACAACATCGAGGATCTCAACTCCCGCTTCGCCGTGGGCATCGGCGACAGTGTCCTCGGCCTGTCATCCCCGAGTTTCGACATGTCGGTCTACGAATTCCTCGGGATGACGGCGGCAGGCGGCACTCTCGTCCTTCCCGCGCCGGGCCGGGCCAAGGATCCGGCGCACTGGGCCGAACTGGCGGCGGACCACGGCGTCACGGTGTGGAACACCGCACCGGCGCTGCTGGAACTGGTACTCGATCATGTCGAGCGCGGCGGGGGTGGCGGGCCCTCACCGGTGAACGCACTGCGGCTGATCATGGTCGCCGGAGACTGGATCCCGCTGAAGCTGCCCGGACGCGCCCGCGGAGCCGCGCCCGATGCCAGGTTCATCTCCCTCGGTGGGGCCACCGAGGCCTCGATCTATTCGACGATATTCGAGGTCGAGGCCACCGACCCCACCTGGAGGAGCATTCCGTACGGGCGCCCGATGGCCAATCAGCGCACCTACATCCTGGACGAGTCGCTTCAACCCGTTCCGCCGGGTGTGACGGGCGAGTTGTACCTCGCCGGCGTCGGCCTCGCGCTCGGCTACTTGGACCGGCCCGCCTTCACCGCCGAGCGGTTCATCGAGTGGACGTACGGCACGGTGGCCGACGAGCGGCTGTATCGCACCGGCGACCTGGCGAGGTTCGGTGCCGACGGACTGATCGAACTGATCGGCCGGACCGACCTTCAGGTGAAGATTCACGGGCTGCGGGTGGAGCTGACCGAGATCGAGTCCGTACTCCGCGACCATCCTCAGGTCAAAGAAGCGGCGGTGACCGCACAGACCGATGCCGTCGGCGTCCCGGTCCTGGTCGGATATGCCGTGCCGCGCGACGGCGAAGTCCTGGACCCGGAGGACATCCGCAGGACCCTCGCGGCCAGCCTCCCGGCGCACATGGTTCCCGGCACTGTGCTCGTGCTGCCGGCCATGCCGCTGAGCCCCAACGGGAAGCTGGACCGCACGTCGCTTCCCACGGCCCCCTCACCGCACGAGGAGCGCCGTGGCGGCGCCGTGCCCGTCGGTGCCGAGCCCAGCGGTCCGTGGGAGAAGCGGATCGCCGCGGCATGGCAGGACGTTCTGGGTATCGATGCGATCCGGCGTGACGACGACTTCTTCGCCCTGGGCGGCGACTCGATGACGGCCATGCGCAGTATGGCGCAGGTGCCCGAGCTGACGTTGGTGGCTCTGCACCGCCATCCGACGCTGCAGAGCCTGGCCGCGTATCTTCAGGCCACGGCCGCTCCGCCCGGGGTGGGGAACTCCGATGCCTGCTCGGTCTGACGGACCGAGCAGGAACCGGGGCACACCGGCGGTGGCCGGCCGTGCGGGCCGGATGCCCGGGCGTCCGTCGCGCGGGTACCAGCCCGCGAAGTCCTCGTCGCACCACGGCCCGTCCCGCCGGTCTCCCACCCACATCGCCGTCGTGCCGCCCGGGTTGTTCGCCCGCGCGATCTGAGCGGTCAGATAAGGGACTTGCTCACCGGAACGGGGGCGGAGCGACAACGGACACCTCGACAACTGCATCGGTCGTCGAAACAGCCACGAACATGCCTGGTCATGTCGGCAGGTCGAGGGCCTGGCGAGGTCGCGGGCGCGCATCGGGCCGCCTGTGTCGGCCGGGGCGGTGAGGATCTGCTGGCAGGCGGGGTGGTCCGGGTGCGTCGAGTTCGCCGAGCTGCCGGGTGAGTTCTTCGATGCGGGCCCGGAACTGCCTGGTTCGGTCAGCCGGTTCGCGTTCGCGGAAACCCCGGTCGAAGCCCTTGGCCGGCGCGCGTACGTGAATGACCGAGAGTGATGCGGACGTGAAATTTGAAGACACGGCCCAGTAAGGTCGAGTAAGATCACGGGTGAGTTCGAGGTCGTGCCGGGTGGGCCCTCGATTGAAGAGCTGCTGGACCGCCACAAGAAAAATGCGGCCAGGCTTTTGAGAATGTCCCGATCTGCGACGGATTGGGATGTGTGTTTTTCGGGAAAGCAGAAGGACGGGAATGTCCATCGATGGCCCGCCGGAGTAATCGCGTCATCGATGTCCGTGTTCGGGGATAAGATCCTGGAAGAACCAGAATCCGGAGGACCGATGGCCACGCACGCTATTCAGAGGATGCATTCGGGGCGCGGCGGAATTCAGATGCATCGCCAGGGGGAAGTGTCCGATCTGGACGCGTTTCGGGAACGGCGTCTGACGCGCAGGCGCCGGCTGTTAGATGACCTGGCGAGTGCGAGAACGGGCACCCGCTATTTCCCTGTGCTGTCGGTACTGGCGCCCGTCATGACCCAATCCGAGGGTGAAATCACCTATCCGGGCGACCCGATGTGTCTCTACACGGCGCTGAGCGCTGCCGTGCACCGTGCCGTGGCGGACGCCGGCCCGCTGGAGGACGCCGTGCACTACAGCGACCTCGCGCCCGAGTGGACCCGGTTCCCGTCCAAGGAGTACCGGCTCTCCGCCAGTGACGACGGATACCGGGCCTACGGCACGTCACCCAACACCGACCAGACGGTGTTCGACCCCCGGGTCTGGGACGACGCGGCGCGCACGAGATGGCTGCGGCTACTGCGCGAGGTCCAGCCCAGGGTCGTGCTCATCAGCGCCGTGTCACCCGCGCACCGCTACGCGCTCGAAATCGCGAGGTTGGTCAAGCGCGAGGTCCCGGATGCCTTCGTCATACTCGGAGGCCGTCATGTGGACGAGACCGTCACCTGCACCCCCGACGGCCGGGCCCTCGTGTGCGAACCCAGCAGCACGGTGACAGTCATTCAGGAGGGCAAGGCTCCCGGAGTGGTCGACGCCGTCGTCGGCGGCGAGGCCTACTTCGCTGTGGACCTGCTCATGCGGGCCCTCGCCCTTGCCACCGATCTCGACCGGCGTTGGGTGGACCGTGACCAGGTTCTGCCGTGCCTGCAGGGGCTGCTCGCCGAAGAGGGTCCCGTGTCCGGCTCGTCGGTCGTCGTCCTGGCGACGGGGGAGACCTTCGACGCCGTTCCGCTCCGTGGCCGAACGCTCGACCTCGCGTCCTTACCCTCGCCGTACGAGGCATTCGCGATCCGATCCCGATTCCCCATCTTCACTCGCCCCGGGACAGGGGAGGTGATGCGCACCGCGCACTTCATGGTATCCAACGCCTGTCCGTACCGATGTAACTTCTGCTCCGAGTCGTCGCAACTTGGCACCGGACTCAAGCGGTTCAAGGACGATGCGATAGGTGCGGCGGCGGAGCGGGTCTGTGAATACGTCAGCTATGGCGCCGAGTCGCTCTTCTTCGACGACTCCGTCTTCTGGAGCGGTCGGTACCGGGACATCGAGAATTTCTGCGAAGAGCTCAGCCGGATCCGCCGGGACGAGAGCGGTTCACTCGAACCGCGTTACCGCAGATTCGTTCGCGAGGAAGACGATGTCCAGCGGCTGCGCGACCTCCAGTGGGGTGCTCAGCTGACCGTCGACACCCTCGTCGCGCTGCATTCGGCTGAAGAGTCGTCAAAAATCCTGCGAAAGATGAAGGATGCCGGATGCAGCTACATCTACATCGGCATCGAGAGCATGTCGACGCAAGTCATGAACAACATTCACAAGAATATCCGCCGGGACGAACGGAAGCCCTGGGGGGAAAAGGTCAGGGAAGCTGCGGCCCTCGTCAAGGCGCAGGACCTGCAGCTGGGAACTTCCGTTCTTTTCGGCCTCGACGGTGAGACGCGGGACAGTATCGACGAGACCATCCATGAAGTGGGCCGTCTCATCGACGACAAGCTGATCGATCTGGCCAGCCCGAACATACTCACCTATCACCCCGCGACACCGGTCACGCGCCAGCACGGCATGCAGGACCAACTCGACTACCACTCCCCGCGCATCGACAACCGAAAGCCCTATATCTACTTCGAGGAAGCTTTCCCCGGTGTCGTCTCCGTCCTCCTCACCGAGGACGACATCTGGCACATTCACAGGGAGACCGAGAAACGCTGGGGCGGGGCCCGCAATGATGCTGCCGCAGTTCCTGTCCAGGAAGAGCAGTCCGACAGTCCCCGGCATGTCCACGCCGGACCATGACGACATCTGAAGGCGCCCAGAGGCTCCGGCCACGGCTGTAAGGGCTGAGCCGCCGGACGGCCTACGGGACTTGCCCACCCGGAGCCCCGTGACGACTCGATCGCTGCTGTAGGACAACGCCGGCGAGGTCGTCCGCGGGATCGATGTGAGTCGAGGGACGCGACCCGGGCCGTCCCCGCCGGGTGCGGGGGGGGAGTGACCTCTCCCGGC
>NZ_JBIVVI010000267.1:0-8526 GCF_044757675.1 Kitasatospora sp. NPDC091257 | reverse complement strand
CGGGGTCGTCCGGCCCGGTCGGTACGGTGAGGCGAAACCCGTCGACACCACGCACCGCCGCACACCACCGCACCCGGGGGAACCGACCATGCCCATCCCCGCCGACTGGCCCACCACCGAGGCCGAGGCACTCGCCGAACAGGAGCGGCTGCGCCCGCTCGTCCAGGCCCACGACGACAAGGGCCCCGGCGACCCGGCCCCCGACGCGCTCGTCGCCGGCGTGGACGTCGCCTACGACGACGACCACGACCTCGTCGCCGCCGCGGCCGTCCTGCTCGACCGCGACACCCTCGCCGTCGTCGAACAGGCCACCGCCGTCGGCCGGATCGCCTTCCCGTACGTCCCCGGACTCCTCGCCTTCCGCGAACTCCCCGCCGTCCTCGACGCACTGGCCGCACTCACCCGCACCCCCGACCTCGTCGTCTGCGACGGCTACGGCCTCGCCCACCCCCGCCGCCTCGGCCTCGCCAGCCACCTCGGCGTCCTCACCGGACTGCGCACCCTCGGCGTCGCCAAGACCCCCTTCACCTTCGACCACCACGAACCCGACGCGCCCCGCGGCTCCTGGACCCCGCTCACCGACCCCGCCACCGGCGAGGAGGTCGGCCGCGCCGTCCGCACCAGGGAAGGCGTGAAACCCGTCTTCGTCTCCGTCGGCCACCGCACCGGCCTCGACACCGCCGTCCGCACCACCCTCCAACTCGCCCGCCACTACCGCCTCCCCGAAACCACCCGGCACGCCGACTCGCTCTGCCGACGCGCCCTCACCGACGCCCAACGGACCGGGACGACCGCGAACTGACCAAGCCCCGGGCGGGATTCGGACCCGGTGTGTTAGACATGAGACACCGGGGCCCGGCCCCGACCGCCAGGGACGGACGCACGGGGGAGGCGCCGAAATGGGATCAGGGACCACCGGAACCGGATCGACCGGCGGAGCCGGACAGGGCTACCGCATCGAAGTCGAACAACTCCGCGCCTTCGCCGGCCAAGTACGGCTGCTGCTCGCCGACTTCCAGAAACACGCCGACGGCAGCGACACCCACGGCCGCAGCGGCATCGGCAAGAACGCCTTCGGCACCTTCGCCGAAGCCACCGAGATCCACGGCCGCTACGGCACCATGCGGGACGCGCTGCGCGACGTCCTCAACCAGCTCCAGGAAGCCGTGAACGAGGCCCAGCAGAAGGCCGATCTCACCGCCACCAACTACGAGGAGCAGGACCAGCACGCCGCCGCGAAACTCAAACTCGGCGACGACGGCTGGTCCGTCGCCCACCCCTCCGCCGGCAGCCAGGCCGCGGCCCAGCAGAACCTCACCCCGTCCACCCGCGGCAACGCCACCGTCTGACCGCCGCCCGCCCGGACCGAACGGAGGCCGACCGCCCGTGGTCTACACCGACTTCACCAAGTACAGCCACGCCCAGCTCCGCACCATGGCACAGGCCCTCGACCCCGGCGCGGTGATGGCCGCCGGAGACCCCTGGCGCAAGGCCGCCGACACCCTCAAACAGATCCGCCAGACCCTCACCAAAGCCAGCACCGAAGCCGCCACCTCCTGGGAAGGCACCACCAGCGACGCCTTCCACACCCGCATGCTCACCCTGGCCGCCAGCATCAACAACGCCGCCGCCTACGCCAACGACGCGGCCAACATCCTCCACACCGCCTCCGAAGCCATGGCCAAGGCCAAGCGCGACATGCCCGAGGAACCCGGCAACTGGGACAAGGTCAAGGACACCGTCGGCGACGCCCTCTTCGGCGACGACGACGAACACCTCCCCCTCGCCGACCGCAAGAAGGCCGAAGCGGCCGCCATCATGCAAACCCTCGCCATGCACTACCGCATCGCCACCCCGGCCCTGAAGCCCCCGCCGCCGTACGACCCGAAGAGGCCGGGAAGGGTTGAAACCCCCGACACCGGTTCGACGGACGACCCGACTGGGGCAGCGGCGATGGCGGCGGCAATGGTGTCAGGAACCTCGATGGGAACGGCGGGGGCGTCGACACGGGCGACGACTGTCCCGCCTGCCCAGCGCAAGTCCGGCCAACCGCCGATGACCGCCGGATCCGTCGCGAGGAGCGCGCCGGCTCCGAGCGACTCGGGCATCAAGGGCGGTACGGCGCAAGCCCCGGCAAAGCCGTCGGTGCCTCCCGGCCCCGGCTCCGGTGCGGGTGTCTACGGCAAGCCGGTTGCACCTTCGACCGGAAGTGTCCCGAGTCCGTCACTTGCCGGGATCCAGACCTCGGGGCTGGATCCCGTGCACACCGGAGGCCCTGCCACTGGGCCGTTCGGGGCCGGCAGCGGGCCGGACGTCCCTCGGTCCACGGGCCCGACGACCATATCCCCGGTCGGGCCGATCGTGGGTCAGGGAAAGTCCGGCCCAGGAGGTAGGGAGATCTCGGCCGGGGTGACGCCTGTCGAGGGGCCCGGACAGCGTGGAGGGCGGGCTAGCGGCAGTGCTGGCGAGGTCCATCCGGGCATCGGTACCGGAGGCCGCGGAGCGCTTGGCGGAAAGCAGGCCGGGCAACCTCTGGCACGGCCTGGTGGGGTCGTCGGGGAGACGGCGAAGCCCGGTGGAGTACAAGGCAAGCAGGCTTTCACGGAAGGCGGATCCGGACTTGGAGCGCGAAACCGGCTCAGGGGTGAGTCGGGGGTCGCAAGCGCGAACGGTATGTCTCCCGGTGTCCCGATGAGCGGAGCACAAGGACGTAAGAAGGACCAGGGGAAGGACGGCAAGCGGCCGGACTATCTCGTCGAGGATGAGGAGACCTGGGCGTTGGAAAAGCCCAGGAATCCGAACGTGGTGAAATGAACCGGTCCGGGAACGGACGGGTGATCTGATCGCATCCCGCAGGTCGACGGCCTGCGGGATGCCTCACTGAGTGGGGTGACCAGGTTTGACGAGCCGCCGGTTGGCGCGTGGTGCGGCGGCTCTGGCTGCCGGGGTACTGATGCTGGGCTCGGCCACGCCGGTGGCATCGGCCGACCAGGCCAGAGACCAGCAGTGGGCGTTGAAATCCCTCGAAGCGGAGACGAAGGTCTGGCCGGTAAGTCAGGGCGACGGCGTGATTGTCGGAGTGATCGATACCGGCGTGAACCAGGATCACCAGGACTTGACCGGACAGGTGCTTTCCGGGGCCGACTTCTCCGGCGGTAATACGGACGGTCGAGTGGACAGTGACGGTCACGGCACGGGGATGGCGAGCCTGATCGCAGGACACGGGCACGGCGATCAGGCAGGGGTGATGGGGCTGGCCCCGAAGGCGAAGATCCTTCCGGTGAGGGTGACAACAGATGCCGACAACTCCAGTCCTTCGCCGGATCCTGGTTCTTCGCAAGGTTCTGACACGGGTCAGAACGAACTCGCAGCGGCGATTCGATTCGCGACGGACCACGGCGCGAAGGTCGTCAACATCTCCCTCTCCGGGTCCTACCGTTGGGACTCGCAGCTGAGAAAGGCCGTCAACTACGCGGTTTCAAAGGATGTCGTGCTGGTTTCCGGCGCGGGCAACACCGGGTCAAGCCTGGGGGTCGGATACCCGGCTGCCTTCCCCGGAGTGGTGGCGGTCGGGGCAGTGGATTCCAACGGGTCTGTGTGGGATCGGTCGACGTCAGGTCCTGAGACGACGCTCGTAGCGCCCGGGGTGGGGATCTACCACGCGGCTGCGAAGTCTTCGATGGCGTATGTCACCGGAAGCGGCACCTCGGATTCCACCGCCTATGTCGCCGCCACCGCTGCGCTCATTCGGTCCAAGTACCCCAATCTGTCCGCTGGACAGGTGATCAACCGCATGATCAAGTCGGCTTCTCCGCCCGCCAACGGGGCGGTAGTGCCCAACAACCAGTACGGCTACGGGCTCGTCGCGCCGGCGAAGGCCCTGGAAGCGAATCCGGCCGTGGACAACGGGTCTCGGGAGAATCCCCTGATCGGGCGAATGGAAGCGAAGGGCACCCCGCCTCCGGTGACTGAGGAGACCGACGAGCCCTCCGTGGAGCCGATGGTCCCCGAGGGGGACCGCGGGAGCAGCGGGAGCGGGGTGGGGGTCGGGGTGGGGGTGGCGGCCGGGGGTTTGGTGTTGGTGGTCGGTGGCGTCGTGGCGCTCGTGGTGCGGGCGCGGCGGCGGCGGGGGGCGGCTGGTGGGGGGTCGTATCAGTGAGTGGCGAGCCATTCGTCGCGTAGGGCGGCCATCTGGAGGACGTCCCAGTAGCGGTTGTCCCAGTGGTGGGCCTGGCGGGAGCGGCCTTCGAGGGTGAAGCCGGATTTGCGGTAGGCGCGGGCGGCGCGTTCGTTGTACTCGAAGACTTCGAGGTGGACGCGGTTGAGGCGGATGGTTTCGAAGGCGTGGCGCAGGACCAGGAGGGTGGTCTCGGTGCCGATGCCACGGCCGGTGCTGTCCGGGGTGAGGGCGATCCGGAAGCTGGCGGAGGAGTTGTCGGGGTCGACGTCGGTGAGGGCGGTTTCGCCGAGGAAGCGGCCGGTGGTGGGGTCCTCGACGGCGAGGTCGAGGCGGTCGGGCTGGTCGGGGCGGGTGGCGCACCATTGGTGGATCCGGTCGCGGGTGAAGGCGGTGCGGGTGCCGGTGAGCCGGTTGGTCGTCTTGTCGGTGCAGAGTTCCCACATCGGGTCGGTGTGCCGTTCGTCGAGGGGGACGAGCCGGATGGTGGGGCCGTGCAGGGTGGGTTTCACGGCGAGGGCGGCGAGGTCGGCGAGGTTGGTGGTGTCGGCGGTCATGGCGTCCAGGATGGCGGGCCGGTTTCCGGTTCGTCCATGTCTTTGATCCCGGTGGTGCGGGTGCGCACCGGGCTGGAGTGCGCGCGGGGATGGGGGCGCGTGATGGGGGAATGCGCCGGTGGGTGCGCCGGGGGTGGCAGCATTTCGGCGATCGCTGGCGTCATTGCCACTGGTGGGGCTTGTCGGGTGGTGGAGATGCTGGGCCCATGAGCGCTTCTGAGAGCACGCCGGCCGAGAGCACGTCGATCGCCGCCACCGACAGCACCGACGCCGGGATCGTCCCGGACACCAAGGACTGGACCTGGGTGTTGGAACGCCCCTGTCCCGACTGCGGGTTGGACACTCCGCGGGTGGTCCGGGAGGACGTTGCCGGGATGGTCCGGGCCAATGCGGAGGGCTGGCTGACGGTGCTGGCGGGGGAGGCGGACGGACTGCGCCGCAGGCCCGCCGCGGGGGTGTGGTCGGACCTCGAGTACGCGTGCCACGTCCGGGACGTCTTCCGGCTGTTCGAGGTCCGGCTGGGCCTGATGCTGGACCGGGAGGACCCGCTGTTCCCGAACTGGGACCAGGACGACACGGCCGTCGCCGAGCGCTACGGGGAGCAGGACCCGAAGGCGGTGGCCGGGGAGCTGGCGGAGGCCGCGGAGAGGCTCGCAGGGGCCTTCGAGCGGGTGGCCGGCGAGCAGTGGGGGCGGACCGGGAACCGCAGCGACGGGGCGCGGTTCACGGTCGAGTCGTTCGCCCGGTACCTGATCCACGACCCGGTGCACCATCTGTTCGACGTGACGGGCGAACGGGTCTGAGGCCGGGCCGGGGGCGGCGGCGGGGGCGCGGGGTCACCAGCCGGAGGCCTCGCGCAGCATGGTGCGGCGCAGCCGTCCGGCCACGCTGGCGGCGTCGGTGCCGATGACGTCGGCGATCTCGGGGGCGGCGAGGCCGACGACGTAGTGCAGGATCGCCAGGTCGTCCTCGGCCGGGTGCCGGCCCGGGTCGGCGGTCACCCGGCGGGTGTGTTCGGCGACGGTGCCGCGCAGGATCTCCCAGGCGTGCGCGGTCGGGTTGGAGCTGCCCATCAACTCCCGCCAGTGCACCGCGATTTCCGCGAAGGCCTGCTGGACGGCGATGGCCGCGGCGGCGTGCTCGGTGAGCCACACGCGCGCATAGCTGAGGTACCGGGGGCGGTGGAGTTCGCAGAACGCGGTGAACTCCAGTGGTACGTCCGCCGGCTCGCCGGGCCCCGGGGGCGACTCGGCGGAACTCTCGTGACGGTTGGTCATCTCGGCTTCTCGGAAAGGGAGATGGATTTCTGACGGTCGATCATCTGTGCTCACTCTACGGTAGGCCCTCGGTGCGCTGGGTGACCAATCCGATGGAATGCCCGGAACCCGCCGCCGCCAGGCCGGTTCCGGTGGCGACCGGGTGCGGCGCGGCGGCGGGACGGCCGGGAAGGTGGCCGGCGAGGGCCGGCGGGGCAGTACTGCGCAGTGGCGGGGGACTCGTAGGTGCGAGCGTGTCGCAGCTGGTCAGAGTGCGTAGGACGGCTGTGGCTGCAAGGCAGTTGATGTGACACCGTAGGGCCTGAGGAGGCTGGCGTCCACGCTCAGGGCGCGAACCTGCGCCCGCACAACCACCCGCACAACCGCACTCACGATCGTCGCGGAGATCACCACGGACGGGGGCACGGTCGTCATCGCGGTGACGGTCGTGCGCGTGGCGTTGACGGCGGGCGCGGAGTGGGCGCACTGCGGATGCGGTGGACGGCCGATGCGGTGGGCCGGGCACATCGACCGCGCCCCGGCGGCCTGAACGGGACCGGCCTGAACGGGACCGGCCGGGGCGGGAGGGCGGGCGGAGCGGCCGCCGGTCAGGAGGTCGTACGGGCCTCCGTGGGGGTGATCCGGTCGACGGCGGTGTCCCGCTCGACCTGGGTCGGGAAGGCTTCGACGGCCCGTCGCCGGGCCGCCTGTGCCACTGCCGCGGCCGCGGCCGCAGCCGCCGCGGCTGCTCCGGCGGCGGCCTCCTCGCGCTCGCGCCGGTGCGCGGCGCCTGCGGCGTGCGTCCCGGAGCCGTGCGTCCCGGAGCCGTGCGTCCCGGAGCCGTGCGTTGCGGAGCCGTGCGGACCGGCGGAGAGCGCCCCGGAGCCGTGCGTCCCCGGGGCGTGCGTCCCCGGGGTGTGCCCGCCGCCCGTGACGGCTCCGGGGGCGTGCTCCCCGGCGGGCTGCCCCGGGGCCCGTCGTCGGCGGCCGAGCGCGGCCCGGGCGGCGTGTTCCTCGGCAGCCTGTCTAGCGGCCAGGTAGGCCTGTACGGCGGCCATGCCGTAGACGGGCTGGATGAGCTGATGGCCCTTGAAGAAGGGCCTGGCCGGGGCGAACCCGGCGGCGACCACGAGGTCGCGGATCTCTGCTATCTCGGCCTCACTGCGGGCGGTGAAGCGGACCTCCCAGCCCTTCTTGTACGTATGGCCCTTTTCGCCGCTGCGGCGGGCGGGGTCCGGGCGGCGGACGTATCCGGGCAGGCGGCCGAGGCGGAGCTGGGCCGCGCGGAGGCCGGCGGTCTCGTCACGTGACATGACGTAAGCCTAGGCAATCCCCGGGGCGGGATTGACGCCTTGGGCATCCCTCGCCGTATGCCTTTGATCACTCTGGGTCAGGCGACCAGGTCGACGATCGTTTTCGATCACGTATGACAACCTGATGAGCGTCAATTACTCCAAATGAGTGAGGGTATGAGGACTTTAGTGCGGGCTGATCCCGGTTTCGCGACGGTTGGGTAACAGTGCGTCAGGGTCCCGGTCGCGGGTCCGGGGGGTTGGGGATGGTGTCGGCATGAGCTACCGGATTCCGACTCCGCCGCCGTCCCTGGAGGAGCTGGCGAAGCGTCAGCAGAACGTCGTCACCGCGAGCCAGTTGCGCGCCCGGGGCGTGCCGGCCCGGATCATCACCGAGCACTGCCGCCGGGGCGGACCCTGGCAGCGGATGCTGCCCAGGGTCTACCTGCTGCAGGCCGCCGAGCCCACCCCTGAGCAGCGGATGTGGGCCGCGCTGCTGTACGCCGCGCAGAACGGTCGCGAGGAGGGTCGCCGGGAGGGTGCGGTGATCACCGGCACGGCCGCGTTGGCGCTGTACGGCTTCACCGTCGTGCCCCGGCTGCCGGCGGTGACGGGGGTGGACGTCCTGGTGCCCCGGCAGCGCCGGCTGAAGGACGTCGGTGAGGTCCGGATCCGGCGCACCGAACGGGAGTTGGTGGCCCGCTCGGTGCACGGGCTGGCCTGTGCGCCGGTGGCCCGGGCGGTGGCCGACGCGCTGGTCGAGTGGACGGCGGAGCCGTCGGGCGGCCCGGCTCCGGTGCGCGAGGTGCTGAGGGAGGCCCTCGCTCTGCCCGGGAACCACTGCACGGTGCGGGAGTTGGTGGCCGAGCTGACCGACTGCGGGTTGACCTGCGAGCCACGGGTGCGTGCCGCACTGGATGAACTGCTCGCCACCGAGCGGGATGTGGTGTTGGAGCGGCTGGGGAGCCTGGTGGACGAGTGGTTGCTGCCGGCGCCGCTGAGCGCCCCCGAGCTGCGGATGCGCGGCGGTACGTACATCGCCGTCCCGGACTTCTACTGGCCGGAGCGGGGCGTCGCGGTGGAGGTGGACTCGGAGCTGCGCTGCGTGAGCGAGGGCGAGGCCGCCTGGGTGCGCGGCGGCCAGCACCGGATGGAGTACCTGGGCGTCCGCGTGGTGTACGTCTGCGGGGCCCGGCTGGCCGCCGACCCGGACGTGGTCGGCGGCGAACTGCGCGAGGCGTACC
>NZ_JBIVVI010000266.1:0-8536 GCF_044757675.1 Kitasatospora sp. NPDC091257 | reverse complement strand
GCCCCTGGTCGACGGTGCGGGACCACCTGGTGGACCGGCTGCCCGCCGTCCCGGCCGAGCGGATCGACGCGGCCCTGCGGGACGGCGAGATCGTCGGCGAGCACGGCCCCGTCGCCCCGGCGGAGCCGTTCCGGCCCGGCGCCCACCTCTGGTTCCACCGGGACCGGCCCGAGGAGGTGCGCGTCCCCTTCGAGCTGGTCGTGCTGCACCGCGACGAGCACCTGGTGGTCGTCGACAAACCGCACTTCCTGGCCACCACCCCGCGCGGCCGGCACGTGGCCGAGACGGCGCTGTCCCGGCTGCGGCACAGCCTCGACCTGCCCGCGCTCAGCCCCGCCCACCGCCTGGACCGGCTCACCGCGGGCCTGGCCATGTTCGTCGTCCGCCCGGAGGACCGCGGCGCCTACCAGACGCTGTTCCGGGACCGCCTGGTGCGCAAGGAGTACCGGGCGATCGCCGCGTACGACCCGGAGCTGAGCCTGCCGCGTACCGTGCGCAGCCACATCGTCAAGGAGCGCGGGGTGATCGCCGCGCGGGAGATCGACGCCCCGCCGAACAGCGAGAGCCGGATCGACCTGCTGGAGCGCCGCGACGGCCTGGCCCGCTACCGGCTGCGGCCGCTGAGCGGGCGCACCCACCAGCTGCGGCTGCACATGTGCGGCCTCGGACTGCCGATCCTCGGCGACCCGGTCTATCCGGTGGTGCTGACCGAGCCGGCCCCGGACGACTTCCGCGGCCCGCTGCAGCTGCTCGCCTCGACCGTCGAGTTCACCGACCCGCCACCCCGGCCCGCCACCTCGGCCCGCGTCCGTCCGCCGACAGCCCCGTAGTACGCTCTTTCTACAGCTGTAGAAGACAGCGCGGCGACACGGGAAGGACCGGGCATGAGCAGCAACAGCGCGGTGGTGGTCGGGGGCGGCATCGGCGGACTGGCGGCCGCCATCGGGCTCCGGCTGGCGGGGTGGGACGTGACCGTGGTCGAGCGGGCGGACGTCCTGGAGGATGCGGGCGCCGGCATCTCCCTGGCCGCCAACGGGATGCGCGCGCTCGCGGCCCTGGGGGTCGGCGAGGCGGTCGAGGCGGCCGCCCGCCGCCAGTACACCGGCGGCACCCGGACCCCGGACGGCCGCCGGCTCGCCGCGATGGACGGCGCGGCGCTGGAGCGCGAGCTGGGCGCCCCGATCGTCGGGATCCGCCGCGCGGCCCTGCACCGCGTCCTGCGCGAGGCGCTGCCCGCCGCCTCCCTGGTCGTCGGCTCCGAGGTGACGGAGGTGGACACCACGCGACCGTTACGGGTCCGGGCCGGCTTCGGCGGCACGACACTGGAGGCCGACCTCCTGGTGGCCGCCGACGGCGTCAACAGCCGTCTCCGGCGCCGCCTCTTCCCCGACCACCCCGGCGCCGCCTACAGCGGTTCGACGGTGCTGCGGGCGATCACCGAGCGTCCGGTCGACGGCCTGGAGGCCGACTTCGAGCTGACCTGGGGCCACGGCGCCGAGTTCGGCCACATCGCCTTCCCGGACGGCACCGCCGAGTGGCACGCGGTCCTGAACGCCCCGGCCGGGGTCCGCTACCGGGACCCGCTGACCGAGGTCCGCCGCCGCTTCGCCCGCTGGCACGAGCCGATCCCCTCGCTGCTGGCCGCGACCCGACCGGAGGCGGTGCTGCACCACGACGTCAACGAGCTGGCCACGCCGCTGCCGTCCTACGTGTCGGGCCGGATCGCGCTGCTCGGCGACGCGGCGCACGCCATGACGCCCCACCTCGGCCAGGGCGCCTGCCAGGCGCTGGAGGACGCGGTGACCCTGGCGGCGGCGCTCACCGGGGCCCGGACGGTCGAGGGCGCGCTCGCGCGTTACGACGCGGCCCGCCGCCCGCGCAGCCAGACCGTGGCCCGCGATGCCCGCCGGGCCGGCCGGATGGGCCAGCAGCTCGCCCAGCCGCTGGCGGTCGGCCTGCGCAACGCCGCGATCCGGCTCACCCCGCCCGGCGCGATGGTCCGGACCGTCCTGCGGCACGCCGACTGGACGCCACCCAGGATCGCTCCCCGTGCCGCCTAGGCATCAGTCCGTGGTTCGACTTGACCGGGAATCAGGTTAGGCACCATATTACTTCTTGTGACCCAGCACCCCGAGGGTGGCCCCACGGCCCCCAGCCTCGATCAGGCCCGCCGCCAGATCGCCCGCTACGGCCTCGCGGCCGACCCGCAGGCGATCCTGGTAGCGGCCCGGCTGATGGCGGCGGGCGCCAGGATCGGCCAGGCCGGCGAGGTGCACTTCGGCCGCTTCGGCCTCTCCACCGGCCGCTACCGGCTACTGGCGGACCTGGAGGACCACGGCGGCGAGAAGTCGCCCTCCCAGCTCGCGGCGAGCCTCGGCGTCTCCCGGGCGACCGTGACCGGCCTGGTCGACGGTCTGGAGCGGGAGGGCCTGGTGGCCCGCCGGCCGTCCACCGAGGACGGCCGCGGCAACGTGGTGATCCTCACCGCGCGGGGCGCCGACAAGCTGCGGGAGCTGGCCCCCGCGCACTTCACCCGGATGCAGGCACTGGTCGAGGGCCTTTCCGTCGAGGAGCGCGCCACCTTCCTGGACCTGCTGGCCCGGGTGGTCGCGGGCATGGACGCACTCACCGAGGACTGATCCGACCCCCGGCGGGCCGCCGAATGGTGGCCCGCCTCCCTTCAGCCCCACTAGTTAGGCACCTAAGCACAAATACTTAGGCACCTAACCACAAGCGAGAGGAAGAACCGACCCCATGAGCAAGAAGGCCCCGGGCGCTCCCCCGCCCTTCGTCCTGTGGCGCGAGGTCCTGGTCGCCTACGTCATGCCCGCCGCCATGGCCGGGACCGGCGGAGCCGTCACCGGCCAGCCGCAGCTGGTGGCCGCCGCGCTCACCACCATCGGCGGCACCTCCGCCCTGGTGGCCGCCGCACTCGGCGCCGTGCTGCGCCGCCGCCCCGTCCGCACCCGGCCCGCCCGGACCCCTCGCCCGCTCGCGGCCGCCGCCCTCGGCCTGGTCGCCGCCGCCCTCGGCCTGGCGGTCGGCCTCGCCGCCGCCCGCTGGCTGCCGCACGTCCCGGCCCTCGCCGACAGCCCCTGGCCGCGCCGGCTGCCGATCGACCTGCCGGTCTCCTCGGCGATCGCCGCCACCATCACCACCTGGCACTGGCGCGGCAGCCGCCCGGCCCGCACGGCGCAGCACCGGCTCCCCGCCGCACCCCAAGCCGGAACCGCGCCCCGACCCGGAACCGCATCCCAGCCCGGAACCGCACTCCACCCCGGAATCGCACCCCATCCCGAAAGGCAGACGTCATGATCGTCATCATGGGCGCCGGTGGCGCCACCGGCGGCGCCACCCTGCGCAGCCTCGCCGCCCTCGGCGCACCGAGCCGCGCCCTCAGCCGCGACCCCGCCCGGTTGGCCGCCGCCCTCGACGAGCACACGCTCACCCGGACCGCCACCCTCCCGGCCGACGCCGCCGACCCTGCCTCCCTGCGTACGGCGTTCCGCGGTGCGCACCAGCTTTTCCTCACCATGGCCAACGGCCCGCAGCAGGTCCAGTACGAGCTGAACGCGATCGAGGCCGCGGTGGACTGCGGCGTGGAGCACATCGTCAAGGTCTCCGCGCCCGCCGCCGAGCCGGACTCGCCCGTCGCCGTCTCGCGCGGCCACCATCTGATCGAGGAGCGGCTGCGCTCCTGCGGCATCACCACCACCGTCCTGCGGCCGTACGCGTTCATGCAGAAGCTGCTGCTCCTGGCGCCCGGCATCGCCGCCGCCGGGGTGGTGCACGGCGCGATGGGCCAGGCGCGGTGCAACTACGTGGACGCCCGGGACATCGGGGACGCCGCGGCCGAGGTGCTCACCCGTCCCGAGCTGGCCGGCGGCACCTACCCGCTCACCGGCGGGCGGGCCTACAGCTACCCGGAGCTCACCGCACTACTGGGCGAGCTGCTCGGCCGGCCGGTCCGCTACCTCGACCTGAGCCCGTCCGACCTGCACGCCCACCTGGTCGGCCGGGCCGGGATGCCGCCCTGGCTCGCCACCCACGTGGTGGAGATCCAGCAGCTCGCGGTGGTCCGCAAGGAGACCCCGGACGGCTCCTTCCTTGGCCTCACCGGACGCGCCCCGCGTACCCTGGAGGCCTTCCTCGGCGAGAACCTGCACCGGTTCCGCTGACCACCGTGCAGGACGGCGGGCCGGGCCCGGACCGGAGAAATCGGCCCGGGAGACCCGGCCCGCCGCCTCCCGCCACCCGAAGGGAGCAGGAATCGCTGTGGCATGGATCACGGTCGGAAAATCGACCTGACGATCCGTCAATTCTACTGACGCCCCATCACTTCCACATCAAGAGGCGTCAGTTATTGACTGACGTTCTGTCAGATTCGGCCATTTGGGCGCCAGTTGGGCCGAGTGTCCGCTCCTGTCCGCTCGCCGCCCCGGGACTACCATCGGTCAGGTTGTCCGCTCCGGCCCCGGAGTGGGGTCACCCGATCAGGCGGTGCTCCCACCGCCCCAGGGGCCGGGCATCGGTCGGAACGGGGCGAGGACGAGGAGCGCACGGCTGCCATGACAGCTGAACCGAGCCACCCTGAGCAGTACGCCACGCCACCGCAGCAGCCCACCCAGGCCGCACCGCCCGCGCCACCGCAGCCGGAACCGGAACCGGAACCAGAGCCGCAGCCCCAGCAGGCCCACGCCCTGTTCCCCGGCCGCCCGGCCGCCGCCCCGCGCACCCTGGTCGACGTGCTGGACGCCACCGTGCGCGCCCACCCCGACGAGCCCGCCCTGGACGACGGGCACACCGTGCTCAGCTACCGCGCGCTGGCCGCCGAGGTCGAGCAGCTGCGCCGCCGGCTGGCCGCCGTCGGGATCGGCCCGGGCGACCGGGTGGGCGTGCGCGTGCCCTCCGGCACCAACGACCTCTACGTCTCGATCCTCGCGGTGCTCGCCGCCGGCGCCGCCTACGTCCCGGTGGACGCCGAGGACCCGGACGAGCGCGCCGAGCTGGTCTTCGGCGAGGCCGCCGTCGCCGCCGTGCTCGGCGCCGACCGCGGCCTGGCGACGACCGGCGAGCGCGCTCCCGCCCTGGAACGCCGCCCCACCCCGGCCGACGACGCCTGGATCATCTTCACCTCCGGGTCGACCGGCAAGCCCAAGGGCGTGGCCGTCACCCACCTCAACGCCGCCGCCTTCGTGGACGCCGAGGCCGCGCTCTTCCTCCAGGAGGAGCCGATCGGCCCCGGTGACCGGGTGATGGCCGGCCTCTCGGTCGCCTTCGACGCCTCCTGCGAGGAGATGTGGCTGGCCTGGCGGCACGGCGCCTGCCTGGTGCCGGTTCCCCGCTCCCAGGTGCGCAGCGGCGCCGACCTCGGCCCCTGGCTGGCCGAGCAGGAGATCACCGTCGTCTCCACCGTCCCGACCCTGGCCGCGCTGTGGCCGGCCGAGGCGCTCAACGAGGTGCGGCTGCTGATCTTCGGCGGCGAGGCCTGCCCGCCCGAGCTGGTGCAGCGCCTGGTCACCGAGGGCCGCGAGGTGTGGAACACCTACGGCCCCACCGAGGCCACCGTGGTCGCCTGCGCCGCCCTGCTGACCGGCGAGGGCCCGGTGCGGATCGGCCTGCCGTTGGACGGCTGGGACCTCGCCGTGGTGGACGAGGCCGGTGTGCCGGTCGCCCCCGGCGGCACCGGACAGCTGGTGATCGGCGGCGTGGGCCTGGCCCGCTACCTCGACCCGGAGAAGGACGCCGAGAAGTACGCGCCGCTGCCCTCGCTCGGCTGGGAGCGCGCCTACCGCAGCGGTGACCTGGTCCAGGCCGACCCGGCCGGTCTGCTCTTCCTCGGCCGCACCGACGAGCAGATCAAGCTGGGCGGCCGCCGGATCGAGCTCGGCGAGGTCGACGCGGCCCTGCAGGCCCTGCCCGGTGTGGCGGGCGCGGCGGCCGCCGTGCGGACCGCGCGCGGCGGCAACCAGCTGCTGGTCGGCTACCTGGTGGTCCAGGACGGCTTCGACCGCGAGCAGGCCGTCGAGCGGCTGCGCGCCGAGCTGCCGGCCGCCCTCGTGCCGCTGCTGGCGACCGTCGAGACCCTGCCCACCCGGACCTCCGGCAAGGTCGACCGCAACGCCCTGCCCTGGCCGCTGCCGGAGCTGGAGAACGCCGGCCCGAGCGAGGAGCTGTACGGCACCGAGGCCTGGCTGGCCGAGCAGTGGTCGGAGATCCTCGGCGTCCGGGTCGGCGGCCCGCGCGACGACTTCTTCGCGATCGGCGGCGGCAGCCTGGCCGCCGCCCGGCTGACCACCCTGCTGCGCACCCGCTACCCGAGCGCGGCCGTGCTGGACATCTACCAGCACCCGACGCTGCGCAAGCTCGCCCGACACCTGGAGCGCACCGCCGGCGAGAGCACCGAGGCCCGCACCGTCGCCCTGGTGCCGACCAGGGCCAAGCTGCTCCAGCTGTTCCTGCTGGTCCCGCTGTTCACCGTGGTCGGCCTGCGCTGGACGGTCGCCCTGCTGGCCGCCGGGAACCTCCTCACCCACCTCGGCGACTTCCCGTGGGCCCCCACCGCCTCCTGGTGGTGGGTCGGCGCGGGCGCGCTCGCGCTGTACACCCCGCCGGGCCGGCTGGCCCTCGCGGCGGGCGGCGCCCGGCTGCTGCTGCGCGGCGTGCGCCCGGGCAGCCACCCGCGCGGCGGCTCGGTCCACCTGCGGCTGTGGACCGCCGAGCGGCTCACCGAGCTGAGCGGCGCGGACTCGCTGTCCGGCGCCTGGCTGGTGCGCTACGCCCGGGTGCTGGGCGCCAAGGTGGCGCCCGAGGTGGACCTGCACTCGCTGCCGCCGGTCACCGGGATGCTGAAGCTGGGCCGCGGCTGCGCGATCGAGGCCGAGGTGGACCTGTGCGGCTACTGGCTGGACGGCGACCGGCTGCTGATCGGCCAGGTCAAGATCGGTTCCGGTGCGGTGGTCGGCACCCGCTCGACCCTGCTGCCCGGCGCCCGGGTCGGCAAGCGCGCCCAGGTGGCGGCCGGCTCCAGCGTCACCGGCCAGGTGCCGACCGGCCAGCGCTGGGGCGGCGCGCCCGCCGTCAAGCTGGGCCGCGCCGAGCGCACCTGGCCCAAGGACCGCCCGGTCCGCCGGGCCCGCTGGGCCTCGCTGTACGGCGCCAGCGGTGCCGTGCTCGGCCTGCTCCCGGTGCTGCCCTCGCTCGCCGCGCTGGCCGTGCTCTCCCGCTTCGTCGACCAGGCCGCGGCCCTCGGCCCGGCGCTCGGCGGCGCGCTGCTCGGCCTGCTGCCCGCCACGCTGGCGTTCGGCGCGGTGTACGCGGCGCAGCTGGTGGTGCTGGTCCGGCTGCTGAGCATCGGCCTGGTGCCCGGGACGCACCCGCTGCACGGCCGGGTGGGCTGGCAGGCGTGGACCGTCACCCAGCTGATGGACCGGGCCCGCGAGGTGCTGTTCCCGCTCTACGCCGGACTGGTCACGCCGCTGTGGCTGCGCGCCCTCGGGATGCGGGTCGGCCGGGGCGCGGAGGTGTCCACGGTGCTGGCGCTGCCCAGCCTGACCACGGTCGGCGACGGCGCGTTCCTGGCCGACGACACCCTGATGGCCCCGTACGAGCTGGGCGGCGGCTGGGTGCGGCTCGGCGAGGCGAAGGTCGGCGAGCGGGCGTTCCTCGGCAACTCGGGGATGACCGCGCCGGGCCGCTCGGTGCCCAAGCGCGGCCTGGTGGGCGTGCTGTCGGCGACGCCGGCGAAGGCGAAGAAGGGCGGGTCGTACCTGGGCATGCCGCCGATGCGGCTGCCGCGCTCGGCGGACCAGGCCGACCAGAGCCTGACCTACGAGCCGCCGGCCCGGCTGCTGTGGGCGCGCGGGCTGGTCGAGGTGGGCCGGCTGGTGCCGGTGCTGGCCTCGGCGGCGCTGGGTCTGCTGACCGTGGCGGCGCTGTCCTGGCTGGCGGCCGGCTCGCCGCTGACCGCCGCGCTGCTGTCCGGCCTGGTCCTGCTGGCGGCCGGCGCGGTGGCCTGCGCGGTCGCGGTGGCGGCCAAGTGGCTGCTGGTCGGGCGGTTCCGCGCGGTGGAGCACCCGCTGTGGAGCGGTTTCGTGTGGCGCAACGAGCTGGCGGACACCTTCGTGGAGATGCTGGCCGTGCCGTGGCTGGTCGGCGCGGTGCCCGGCACCCCGGTGCTGAACCTGTGGCTGCGCTCGCTCGGCGCGCACGTCGGGCACGGCGTCTGGTGCGAGAGCTACTGGCTGCCGGAGGCGGACCTGGTCACCCTCGGCGACGGGGTCACCATCAACCGCGGCTGCGTGGTGCAGACACACCTCTTCCACGACCGGATCATGCGGATGGATACTGTGGTCCTCCGCGAGGGCGCCACCCTGGGCCCGGGCGGCATCGTGCTGCCCGGCAGCACGGTGGGCGCGCGCAGCACGCTGGGCCCGGCCTCGCTGGTGATGCGCGCCGAGTCCGTCCCCGCCGACACGCGGTGGCTGGGCAACCCGATCGAGGCGTGGCAGACCACGTCGTGACCACCTCCCCGTCC
>NZ_JBIVVI010000265.1:0-8563 GCF_044757675.1 Kitasatospora sp. NPDC091257 | reverse complement strand
CCCGGCTCGTGGTGAGCCGGGCCCCTCCCTCGTTCGTCGTTCCGCGCCCCCGCCGGTCCGCGCGGGCTCTCAGTCCGCCACGAAGGCCGTCACGAAGGCCGCCAGCCTGGCCACGCCGTCGATGATCTGTGCCTGCGTCAGCGAGCTGACGGACAGCCGCAGCCGCTGCTCGCCACCGCCCGCCGGGTAGAACGGCGCCATCGGTGTCCAGAGCACCCCGTGCTCGCGGGCGCAGCGCTCCATGGCGGCCTCGTCGGCGACGAACGGCACCGTCAGCACCGCGAAGAAGCCGCCGTCCGGCCGGGTCCAGGAGATGCCCAGCCGGTTCCGCACGGAGGCCGGGAAGTGCCGGTCCAGCTCCCGCAGCAGGGTGTCCAGGCCGGCCGCGTAGTGGGCCGTGGCACGGGCGTTGGCGGCCCGCAGGCGGCAGTCGTGGGTCAGCAGCATGCCGCCGATGACGGCCTGGCTGAGCGCCGGGGTGTTGACCGTCGTCATGCTCTTCAGCTTGGCCAGCTCGTCCGCGAGGAGGCTGCGCCGGCCGTCGGGGCCGGTCACCTCCTGGTCGGCGACCACGTAGCCGAGGCGGGCCCCGGGGAAGCAGGTCTTGGCGAAGGAGCCCAGGTGGACGACCTGGCGGCGGCGGTCCAGCGCCTTGAGGGTGGGCCGCAGCCCCGGGGTGCGGGAGAAGAAGCCGTACGGGTTGTCCTCGACGACGAGCACGCCCTCCTCGGCCGCCGCCTCCAGCAGCCCGGCGCGGGCCGGGACCGGCATGCTGGTGCCGGAGGGGTTGGCGAAGTCCGGGACGACGTAGAAGGCGCGCGGACGGCGTCCCTCGGCCCGCACCGCGCGGGCGGCCTCCCGGAGCGCCGCCGGGTCGGGGCCGCCGTCCGGGCCCTCGGGGACGGGGCGGACGGTCAGGTCGAGCAGCCGGGCGGCGCCGGTGACGCCGACGTAGCAGGGCGAACTGACCAGCAGGACGTCGTCCGGGCCGGCGCACAGGGCGCGCAGCGTCAGCAGCATGCCCTCCTGGGCGCCGACCGTGACCACCACGGCCGCGGGGTCGACGGTCAGGCCCTCGTCGTGGGCCAGCGTGCGGGCGATCAGCTCGTTGATGATGCCCTTGGTCGGACCGTACTGGAACAGCGCGGTGCGCACCGCGTCCCGGTCCAGGCCGCGGTCGGCCAGGTGGGCGAGGTAGGTCTCCAGGTACGCCGGGACGTCCTGGGGCTCGAAGAAGCCCTCGTAGGGGCGGCCGGGGGCGAAGGAGACCGCCTCCGGGTAGCGGGTGGTGACCTCGTTGAGGAAGGTCATCGCGTCCAGCAGCGGATCGGCCAGGGAGGCGTGCAGGTCGCTCAACGGGATCGTCATCGCAGCGCCTCCCGGAGGCGCTCGGCCGCGAAGTCCTGGGCCTCGGCGGCGGCGTCCAGGGTGCCGGTCATGGCGAAGAAGCCGTGCGGCATGCCCTGGTAGCGGCGCAGGTCCACCGGGACCCCGGCGGCGCGCAGCGCCTCGGCGTACTGCTCGCCCTCGTCCCGCAGCGGGTCGTACTCGGCCGTCAGGACGGTCGCGGGCGGCAGGCCGGCCAGGGTGGCGGCGCGCAGCGGGGAGGCGTACGGGCTGGCGCCGTCGCCCTCGTCGGCCAGGTAGTGGCCCCAGTACCAGGCCACCGAGCGGCGGTTGAACAGTGCCGGGTCGTCGTGGGCGCGCAGCGAGGGGGTGTCGGCGCCGTGGTCGGTGTTGGGGTAGACCAGCAGTTGGTGGCGCAGGGCGGGGCCGCCCTCGGCGCGCAGCAGCAGGGTGAGCGCGGCGGTGAGGTTGCCGCCGGCGCTGTCCCCACCGACCGCGATCCGGTCCGGGTCGATGCCGAACTCCGCCGCCCTTTCGACGAGTTGCAGCAGTGCGGCGCGGCAGTCGTGCAGCGCCGCGGGAAAGGGGTGTTCGGGGGCGAGCCGGTAGCCGACGGAGGCGGTGACGCAGCCGACGGCGTTGGTGAGCCGGCGGCAGATCGCGTCGCTGGTGTCGGGCGAGCCGAGCGTCCAGCCGCCGCCGAACAGGTAGAGCAGGGTGGGCAGCCGGCGGCCGGGCGGCTCGGGGCGGTAGAGCCGCAGCGCGAGTTCGCCGCCGGGACCGGGGATGCGGTACTCCTCGACGGCGGCGACCGGTTCGGGTGTGCCGGCCGCCGCGCGGATGTCCGCGAGGTCGGCGGCACGGGCCTCGGCGAGGCTGAGGGTGTAGAGCGGCGGGGCACCGCTGCCGGCGCGCCTGGTGCGCAGCGCTTCGGCCTGGGGGTGCAGGGGCATGGGCGGATCCATTCGGTGCGGAGGGCTCAGCGGTCTGCCTCGACGTAGACGGTCTCGTCGGTGCGGAAGGCCGTGTCGAGGTCGGCGACGTCCGGCCGGGTGCCCTGCCGGTAGGCGCACGGGCGAATCCTCCCGGGGTCGAAGCCGGCCCGGGTGAGGACATGCCGCAGTTCGTCCAGGTCGTAGATCCACTGGTGCCCGAAGTGCCGGAAGATCTGGTTCACCAGGAAGGCCGGACGCGCGGGCATCGGCGGGCCGAAGCCGAGAGTGGTCAGCCGGCGCCGGTGCTTGGCGAGGAAGCCGTCGCCGGTGGCGTAGCCGACCAGGTAGCGGGCGAGGTCGGGGGTGGTCAGGCGCAGGACGCCGCCGGGGCGCAGCACCCGGCGGGCCTCGCGCAGCCAGCCGACGGCGACGGGCATGGTGACGTGCTCGATCAGGTGCTCGGCGTACACCCAGTCGACGCTGGCGTCCGCGAAGGGCAGCGGTTCGGCGATGTCGAGCCGGGTGAACCAGCGGTCGCCGTCGACCCGGTAGAGGGTGCCGGGCTCGGTGGCGGTGTCGGGGCTGCGCAGGGTGGCGAGGTCGGTGCCGAGCCCCTGGGGGTGGGCGGTCCGGAAGGCGGCGAACTCGATGCCGGTGATGCCGAGTTCGCGCAGGCCCGCGTGGTCGCGCGGCAGCCCGCCCGGATGCGCTTCGAGCTTCTCGCAGGTGGCGACCTGTTCGCTGAAGGCGTCCAGTCGGGGGGCCAGCCCGTCCGGGTCGTCCCAGTCCCAGCCCGGGAATCGCTCGCTCTGCTCGGTCATGTGTCGGACCTCCTGGTGGGAAGAACGCGGTTCGGGGGCGGCGCGGTTCAAGGGCCGCGCGGGTGCGAAGCGGATGAACGACCGCGCGGGTGCGGCGTCAGCCGGCCGGGCAGGGCCAGGGGGCGAGGACCGTGCGGTCCAGGTCGGCGAGCCGGGGGCGGCCCAACAGGGCCATGGTGTGCTCCAGTTCCTCGCGCAGCAGGTCGAGCACCCGGTGCACCCCGGCCTCGCCGTCGGCGGCCAGGCCCCAGAGCGCGGGGCGGCCGATCAGCACGGCGCGGGCGCCGAGGGCGAGGGCGATCGCGAGGTCGGTGCCGCTGCGCACGCCGCCGTCGAACAGCACGGGTAGGTCGGCGGGCACCGCCTCGACCACGTCCGGGAGTGCCGCCAGGGCCGGTATCGCCCCGTCGAGTTGGCGTCCGCCGTGGTTGGAGACCAGGAGGGCGTCGACGCCGTGCTCGACGGCCAGCCGGGCGTCCTCGGCGGTGAGGACGCCCTTGAGGACCAGCGGCAGCCGGGTGCGTTCGCGCAGCCAGGCCAGATCGGTCCAGCTCAGGGTGGGGTCGAACTGCTCACGGGCGTGCTCGGCGATGCCCGAACTGCCGCCGGCGGCGCGGTGACTGGCGGACATCAGGGACCGGTCCAGGTTGACCGCCCGGACGGTGGGCGGGACGGCGAAGCCGTTGCGCAGGTCGCGCAGCCGACGGCCGATCCTGGGGGCGTCCACGGTCAGCACCAGTGCGCGGTAGCCGGCCGCCTCGGCGCGCTCCACCAGGGCGGCGAGGGCGGCGCGTTCGCGCAGCCAGTACAGCTGGAGCCAGAGCGGGCCGGTGGCGGCCGCGGCGATCTCCTCCAGGGTGCGGCTGGCGAACATCGCGGCGACCAGCAGGGCTCCGGCCCGGCCGGCGGCGCGCGCGGTGGCGGTCTCGCCCTCCGGGTCGACCAGCCGGTGGTAGGCCATCGGGGCGATCCCGAGCGGGAGGCGCAGCGGTGCGCCGAGCAGGGTCAGTGTCGGGTCGCAGGCGGAGACGTCGACCAGCGTGCGCGGACGCAGCGCATGGCGTCCGAACATCTCCCGGTTGGCCGCCAGGGTGCGTTCCGCATCGCTGCCGCCTTCGATGAAATCCCAGATTTCCGTTGGGAGTCGGTCGCGCGCCGCGCGCTCGATCCCGGCCGACGTGAGAACTCTCACGGGCATTCCTCGTTCCAGGACGGCCACGCGCGGGCCGGTCCTGGTTGGGCAGCGTAGGAGCAACGACCACATTGGTATAGACCTTGATTTGACCAAACGTCTGTGCCATGGTCTGGCCACGGAATTGGCCGTTCTGACTTGTTAACGGCGTTCATGTCAAATCCCCTCACTTGTGTGGAGCCGCGTTGACCGGCTTTTCCCCCTCCGTACTTCCGGCTGCCTTCCTGCCGCACTCCGACGCCCCGGACTCCTGGGTCGACCGGCTGCTGCTGGCCGGCCCCGGCACCGAGGAGTGCCTGCGCCTCGGCGCACCGCTCGACCGGGACGCCCTGCGCGCCCTGGTCGAGGATCAGTCCGACCGACTGGCGGCCGCCGGACTCGGCCCCGGCGGGACGGCGGCGCTGCGACTGCCGCCCTCGGTGGCGTTCGTCGCGGTGCTGCTGGCATGCTGGCGTCTCGGCGCCCAAGTCGCACTGCTCGACCACCGGTTGACCGACCACGAGATCGACGCGGCGGTGGCGCGGCTGGCCCCGCAGGTGCTGGTAGGCTCCGCCCATCGGTCCGCGGCGGCCCTGCGCGGCTTCTCCGAAGTCGAGCCGGTGGCCGTCCCGTTGACGGACGGACGCCCGGCCCGCACCGGGCACGCGTTGATCCAGCTCAGCTCCGGATCCACCGGTCCGGCCAAGGTCATCGCCCGCACGGCGGCCGATCTACTACGCGAACTCGACTGTTACCGAAGGCTGGTGGAGTTCCCCGGCGAGGGCGAGCGGGTCGTCCTGCTCTCCTCGGTGGTGCACGTTCTCGGCCTGGTCGGCGGGCTGCTCAACAGCCTGCATGCCCGGGTCGCGCTCACCGTGCCGGAGCGGATGACGGCGGCGGGCATCCTCGCCGAGGTCGCCGCGAGCGACCGGCCGACGACCGTGATCGGGGTGCCCTTCCACGCCGAGCTGCTGGCGGGGACGGTCGCTCCCCCGCCGCTGCCCCGGCTGCGGCGGATGGTCGTGGCGGGCGAGCTCGTCCGCCCGGGACTGCCCGCGCTGTTCACCGAACGCTACGGCGTCCCGCTCGGCACCATGTACGGCATGACCGAGACCGGGGTGATCGCCACCGATCTCTCCGGCACGCTCCACCCCGCCAAGCAACCCGTGCACGACATGGAACTGCGCCTGGTGAAGGGCGAGTTGCAGATCGGCGCGGCGGCCTCCCCGTACCCCGGACTGGACGATCCGACCCGCTGGTCGGACGGCTGGCTGCACACCCGGGACGCCGCCGAGCTGACCGCCGACGGCCTGGTCACCGTGCTCGGCCGACTGGACTCCCAGGTCTCGATCGGCGGCCTGAAGGTCGACCTCACCGAGGTCGAGCAGACGCTCGCCGCGCTGCCCGAGGTCCGCGAGGCCGTCGTGGTCTTCGACGGCGGCGCGATCGAGGCCTACCTGGCCACCGAACCCGGGACCGACCTCGCCTCCGTCCAGGACGGGCTGGCCCGCCGGCTGGCCGCCTACAAGCGGCCGCGCCGGCTCGCCGGGCTGGACCGGCTCCCCCGCACCGCCACCGGAAAGCTGCTGCGCGACCCGGCCGCCCTGCGCGAGCGCGCGGCCGCCGGCCGGCCCGCCGCAGGCTGACCCCGCCCGCCACCGGGCCGGCCGCACCCGGCCGCACCCCGAACCCTTCGCACCACCACCCCGACAAGGAGCCCACCACCATGCAGGACCGCATCCGCGCCTTCGTCCTGGCGGCACTCGCCGAGATGCAGTACGACGTCTCCGAGGTCACCGGGGACACCGACCTCGGCCCGGCCGGACTGGACCTCGAATCGCTCGCCCTCGCCGACCTGTCGGTGCAGGTCGAGGACGAGTTCGGGATCAAGTTCGACCTGGACGAGATGGAGACCACCGCGCTGATGACGCTGGACGAGTTCACCGCCGACGTCACCCGCCGGGTCGACGCCCTCGCCGCCGCCTCCGGCAGCGCCGCGTGACCGGCTCCCCGCTCCCCGACGCCCTGCCGGACCGGACCGAGGTCCTCACCATGCTGGCGGCGTTCGGGCAGCGCGCCGTCGACGCCGTGCCAGAGGACCTCGGGTCGCTCGAACTCACCTGGCTCGTCGCCGAGTTCGAGCAGCGGTACGGGCTCCAACTGGACCTGGACGACGACCGTTTCGGCGCGGTGCGCACCGTCGACGACGCCGCCGAACTGCTGCGCGAGGCCGTCCTCGCCGACCGCGCGGGCGCACGGCCGTGATCGCCGCCGGGACGGGCACCGGACCACCGGGCCGGACGGCCGGCCACCCGGTGGTCACCGGTGTCGGGGTGCTCAGCGCCGCCGGGCGCGGACTCGCCCCGCTCGCCGAGGCCGCCACCCACGGCAAGTCCCTGTTCGGCCCGGTCACCCGCTTCGATGTGAGCTCCCGCCGCACCACCCGGGCCGCGCTGTTCCCCGCCACCGTGCCGCTGGCCTGCACCTTTCCGCTGGCCAGGGCCGTGCTCGACGCGATCGGCCAGGCCTGCGGGCAGGCCGGGCTGACCGCCGCCGAGGGCGCCGGACTGCCCGTGCTGCTCGCGCTGCACAGCGACGAGCGCACCCGCGCGACCGCCGCCGCGGTGGCCGCCGGGGTCCGCGCCGACTGGGGCGCGCCGGGCGTCACCCGGGTGTACAACGGCGCCTGCGTGGCCGCCGCGACCGCCGTCGCCGACGCGGGCGCCCTGGTGGCCGCCGGACGGCACGAGCGGATCCTGGTCGCCGCCGGACACCTGGTCGAACCGGGCGTCTTCGCGGTCTTCGACGCCGGACGGGCGCTGGCCCGGGACGGCGAGGCGCGCCCGTTCAGCGCCGGCCGCACCGGCACCCTGCTCGCCGACGCGGCCGCGGCCGTCCTGGTCGAGTCCGCCCCGGCCGCCGAACGCCGCGGCGCGCCCGCCCTCGCCCGGCTGGCCGGCTGGGGCCGGGCCGGGGACGCCCACCACGTCTGCCGCCCGGACCCGGAGGGCGGCGGGGCGATCCGGGCGATCGGGGCCGCGCTCACCCGCGCGGGCGTCGACCCGGCCGAGATCGGCTACGTCAACGCCAACGGCACCGGCTCCGCCCTCGCCGACCGCGCCGAGGCCCACGCCCTGCGGCGGGTGTTCGGCCCGCACACCGACCGCCTGCCGGTCAGCTCCAGCAAATCCGTGCACGGGCACGCCCTGGAGGCCTCCGCGCTGCTCGAACTCGCCGCCACCATCGGCGCGTTGGGCACCGGACTGCTCCCGGTCAACGCCGGCTGGCTCGGCCCGGACCCGGACGTCGCACTGGACCTCGTCCTGGACGGCCCGCGCGCCGCCCGCCCCCCGTACGCCCTCAGCCTCAACTCCGCCTTCGGCGGCGCCAACACCGCGCTGCTGCTGGCCCCGGGATGACAGCCACCGCCATGACCACCCCTGCCGACCACACCCACGGACTGCGGATCCTCGCCGAGGCCCGCCACCCCGCACCGGGCCCGGACGGGCCCCCGCCACCGCCACCACTGCCCGGATTCTCCGCCTCCGGCTTCAATCCGCTGGTCGCCGACACCGCCGAACGCTGCCTGCGCGCCCACCACGGCGAGCCGCCCGCACCCGGGCGGACCGCCCTGCTGCTCGCCAGCGCGAGCGGCGACCTCGAAACCGCGCGGGCCATCGAGCGCAGCGCCGAACCCGGGCAGCGGACCGGCCCGCTGCTGTTCTTCCAGTCCAACCCCAACGCCGTCCTCGGACACATCGCCGCGCGCTGGGGCCTGACCGGCCCGGTCGTGGCGATCTGCCCGGCCGAGGCCGAACCCGGCCGTGTCCCCGCCGAGGCGTTCGAACTCGCCGCACTGCTGCTCCAGGACGGCGACGCCGACCGGGTGCTGGCCGTGGCCGCCGAGCAGACGCCCGACGGGGACCTGGCCGCGGCCGTCCTGCTCGCCGGTCCGGCCACGGAATCCGTACGGGCCGAAACCGAACCGGCCGAAACCGAACGGACCGAACCCGAACGGACTGAACCCGAACGGACTGAACCCGCCGCCCGCCCCTGGCCGTAGCAATCATCGAGGCCCGGCGCCTGACGCAGCCGCACCCGGCACACCAGCGCCCCCGCCCGTCTCCGTCTCACTCCCGACATCCGCCGCCCGACGACGCGCGGCCGACCGCACCCGCCGCCCGTGCGGCCGCCCCTGCCACCCGATCAGCCGCCCGGGCCGTCCACCGGCCCAGCCGGCGCGCGCAGGCCGTCCAGGAAGATCTGCAGGTGCCGGTGGACGAAGTCGT
>NZ_JBIVVI010000264.1:0-8575 GCF_044757675.1 Kitasatospora sp. NPDC091257 | reverse complement strand
GTGTGGAGCATGCCGGACAGCACGCCGCCCGGTCCGAGTTCGAGGTACGTCGTCGCGCCCTCGGCCCGCAGCCGGCGGGCCCCTTCCAGGAAACGCACGGTGCCCCGGACGTGGCGCACCCAGTGCTCGGGGGAACGGAGTTCCGCGGCCGTGGCCGTGCGCCCGGTCAGGTTGGAGACGATCTCGATGCCGGGCGCGTGGTACGTCAGCGACTCGGCCACGTCCCGGAACGCGTCGAGCATCCCGTCCATCCGGGCGGAGTGGAACGCGTGGCTCACGCTCAGCCGGCGGGTGCGCCGTCCCCGGGAGCGGAACGCCCCGGCCAGGCGCAGCACCGCGTCCGCGTCACCGGACAGGACCACGGAGGTGGGCCCGTTGACGGCGGCGATGTCCACCGCGTCCCGGCCCGCTTCCGTCTCCGGGAGGGGGTGCCCGGTGCGGTCGTCCAGCAGGGCCTGGTGCACTTCCTCCTCGGTGGCCTCCACCGCCACCATCGCCCCGCCCTCGGGCAGTTCGTCCATCAGCCGGCCCCGGGCCGTTACCAGCGCGCAGGCATCGGGCAGGTCCAGCACGCCCGCCGCGTGGGCGGCGGCGAGTTCGCCGACGGAGTGCCCCATCAGCAGGTCGGGCCGCACACCCCAGTGCTGCACGAGCCGGAACAGCGCCGTCTCCAGGGCGAACAACGCGGGCTGGGTGTACCGGGTGCGGTCGAGCAGCGCCGCACCGGGGGTTCCGGGCTCGGCGAACAGGATGTCGCGCAGGGGCAGGTCGAGGTGCGGGTCCAGGCCGGTCAGCACCTCGTCGAGGGCGTCGGCGAACACCGGGTCGTCGCGGTAGAGCTCCGCGCCGGCTCCGGCCCGCTGGCTGCCTTGTCCCGGGAAGAGGAAGGCGGTCCGGCCGGAGCGCACGGCGCCTCCGGTGAGCAGGTGGCCCGATGCCGTGCCGCGCGCGAGTGCGGTGAGCGAGCGTCGGACGGATGCCCGGTCCCGTCCCAGGACGGCGGCCCGGTGTTCGAGCGGGGCCCGTCCCGTGGCGAGCGAGTAGGCGACGTCCGCCAGTTCGGCGTCCGGGTCGGCATCGAGCCGGCTCACCAGCCGGCCGGCCTGTGCCCGCAGGGCCTCCGGTGTGCCGGCCGAGAGCAGCAGCGGCACGGGCGGGGCGGCCCGGCGCGCGGTGGCCGTCGTGGCGGTGTCCGGGGTGGGCACGGCCGAGGTGTCGGTCCGCTCCGGGGCGGGCGCGACCGCGACGGCCGGTGCCTGCTCGATGATCGCGTGCACGTTGGTGCCGCTGATGCCGAACGACGACACGCCTGCCCGGCGGGGGTTCCCGGTCTCCGGCCACGGGGTGTGCGCGGTGAGCAGGCGGATGGCACCGTCGGACCAGTCGACGTGCGGGTTCGGCGTCCCGGCGTGCAGGGTTCCCGGCAGTTCGCCGTGGCGGATGGCCAGCACCATCTTCATCACTCCGGCCACCCCGGCCGCCGCCTGGGTGTGCCCGATGTTCGACTTCACGGAGCCGAGCCACAGCGGCCGGTCCGCCGTGCGCGCCGGCCCGTGGACGGCCTGGAGCGCCTGCGCTTCGATGGGGTCGCCGAGCTTCGTGCCGGTGCCGTGGGCCTCGATCGCGTCGATCTGGTCGGCGCGCAGCGCGGCGTCGGCCAGCGCGGCGCGGATGACCTGCTGCTGGGACGGGCCGTTGGGGGCGGTGAGCCCGTTGCTGGCGCCGTCCTGGTTCACGGCGGTGCCGCTGATCAGCGCGAGTACGGGGTGGCCGTGGCGCAGGGCGTCGCTGTGGCGCTCCAGCAGCAGCACTCCGGCGCCCTCGCCCCAGCCCGTGCCGTCCGCGTCCGCCGAGAACGCCTTGCACCGTCCGTCGGCGGCGAGCCCGCGCTGGCGGCTGAACTCCACGAAGAGCCGCGGGGTGCTCATCACCGTCACCCCGCCCGCGAGGGCCTGCTCGCAGTCGCCGCGCCGCAGTGCCTGCACGGCCAGGTGGAGCGCCACCAGCGACGAGGAGCACGCGGTGTCGACGGTGAGCGAGGGTCCCTGGAGGCCGAGGACGTAGGACAGCCGCCCGGACAGCACGCTGGCCGTGTTCCCGGTCAGCAGATGGCCCTCGGACACGCCCTCGGCGCCCTGCAGCAGCGCGGAGTAGTCCTGGCCGTTGGTACCGATGTAGACGCCGACCTGCCGGTCCTTCAGCGCGGTCGGGTCCTGCCCGGAGCCCTCGACCGCCTCCCAGGCGGTCTCCAGGAGCAGCCGCTGCTGCGGGTCCATGGCCAGGGCCTCGCGCGGCGAGATGCCGAAGAACTCCGCGTCGAACTCGGGGGCGTCGTGCAGGAAGCCGCCCTGCATGCTGTACGTGGTGCCGGCGTGGTCGGGGTCCGGGTCGTACAGCCCCTCGGTGTCCCAGCCCCGGTTCGACGGCCAGTCGCCGACGGCGTCGGTGCCCTTCGAGAGCAGGTGCCAGAAGTCCTCGGGCCCTGCGACCCCGCCGGGGAAGCGGCAGCCCATGCCGACGATCGCGATCGGCTCGTTGCCGCCGGGTGCCGCCGCCCGGCCCGCCCCGGCATCGACGGAGCCGGCGGGCCCGGCGGTGCCGCTCGCGGCGTCCGGCAGGTCCAGGTCCGCGAGCAGCCGGTCGGCCAGTGCCGACGGTGTGGGATGGTCGAACAGGACGGTGGCGGGCAGGGCCAGTCCGGTGACGGCGGTGAGCCGGTTGCGCAGCTCCACCGCCGTCAGCGAGTCGAAGCCGAGCGCGAAGAACGCCTTTCCGGGCTGGACCGTGTCGACGTCGGGGTGGCGCAGGACCGACGCCGCGTGGGTGCGTACCAGTTCGGTGAGGGTCCTGGCCCGGTCCTCGTGGCGCGGCAGTACGGCGATCTGCTGCCGCAGGGCGTCGGCGGAGTCGCCGCCTTCCCGGACCGCCGACGGTGCGGTGGTGTCCTGGACGGGCCTCGCGGCAGCCGGGTCCGGTATCCCGTGGAGGAGGGCGGCGGTCCACCGGCCCCTGCCCGTGGTGAAGCGCCTCCAGTCGACATCGGCGACCACGACCAGTTCGTCGTCCTCCGCGAGCGCCCGGCCGATCGCGGTGACGGCCGTTTCGGGCTCCATCACCGGCATGCCGAAGTCCCGCAGCCGTGCGGCGACCTCGTCCGCCAGCATGCCCGGCCCGGCCCAGGCGCCCCAGGCCACGGACGTGCCGGGCAGCCCGGCGGCACGGCGGGCGGCGACGAGTGCGTCGACGGCCGCGTTGGCGGCCGCGTAGTTGCCCTGCCCGGCGTTGCCCACGACGCCCATCACCGACGAGAACACCACGAAGGCCGACAGGTCGAGACCCGCGGTGGCCTCGTGCAGGTTCCGTGCGGCGGTCAGCTTGGCGCGCAGCACCACGGCGAGCCGCGCGGGGTCCAGCGCGTCGAGCACACCGTCGTCGAGGACGCCCGCCGCGTGGATGACGGCGGACAGCGGGTATCGCGCCGGGATGTCGGCGAGCAGCGCCGCCACTGCGGCCGGGTCGGCGACGTCGCAGGCCGCGAAGGCCACTTCGGCGCCCAGCGCCGTCAGTTCCGCCCGCAGCACGTCCGTACCGGGGGCGTCGGCGCCGCGTCGGCCGACCAGCAGCAGCCGCTCCGCGCCCTGGCCCGCCAGCCAGCGCGCCGTGTGCGAGCCGACGCCGCCGGTGCCGCCGGTGACCAGGACCGTGCCCCGCCACCGGACGTCCGGGCCGCCTGCACGGGCCTTCGGCGACCCGGACGACGCGGGGCGGAGCCGGCGTCCGTGGACCCCGGTGGAGCGCACCGCCACCTGTTCCTCGTCGGCCGCGGCTCCCGCGAGCACCGCGCACAGGCGGCGGGCGGCCCGTGCGTCCAGCACCTCGGGCAGGTCGACCAGGCCGCCCCGGCGGTGCGGGTGCTCCAGGGCCAGCGTCCGGCCCAGGGCGGCGGAGGCGGCCTGACCGACGTGTCCGGGCCGCTCCGCGCCGCCCAGGACCGCCAGTCCCTTCGTCAGCGTCCAGAGCCGGGCCTGGATGCCCGCGTCCTCCAGTGCCTGGGCCAGCGCGAGGGTCAGCGCCGGACCACCGGGCAGGTCGGGGTGTTCGGGGTGGGGGCGCTCCTCCCAGGACAACAGGGACAGCACGCCGGCGATCGGCTGCTCCCCGGCGGTCTCCGTGAGCAGGGCGGCCAGCTGTTCGCGGGTCGCGCCCGGATCGGCGACGACGCACGGGAGGAGGCCGGCTCCGGCCTCGCCGAGGGCGTCCAGGACGGCCGCCGCGTCACCGCCCTCGGGACGCAAAGCGAGCCAGCGGCCGGGGAGGCCGTCCGTCGGCGTGACCGACAGGGGTGCCCAGGCGACGTGGTAGCGCCAGGATTCCGCCTTCCGCTCACGGCTCCTGACGGAGCGCCAGGCCGCCAGTGCGGGCAGGACTTCGTCCAGGGCGGCATGGCCGACCCCGAGGATTTCGGCGAGCCGGGTGGGGTCCTGCAGTTCCAGGTCGTCCCAGCGGTCCTCGGCGGAGGCGGCCGGGATGGCGGCGGGGGCCGTCAGCCAGTAGCGGGTGCGCTGGAAGGCGTATGTCGGCAGCTCAACGCGCCGGGCCCCCGGGAACGCCCGCGGCCAGTCCACCTCCAGCCCGCGCTCCCAGCCACGGCCGACCGCGCGCAGCACCTGCGCCGGACCGCCCTCCCCGCGACGCAACGTCCCCAGCACCGCGGCGTCCGCACCCGCGGCCTCCACCGACTCCCCCACCGCCACCGACAGCACGGGGTGCGGGCTGGACTCGATGAAGACGCGGTGCCCGGCCGCCAGGAGCGCGCGGGTGGCCTGCTCGAACTCGACGGTCTCCCGCAGGTTGCGGTACCAGTACTCGGCGTCCAGGGCCTTCGTGTCCAACAGGCCGCCCGTGACGCTCGAATAGAACGGCACCGCACCGGACAGCGGCACGATGCCGTCCAGGTCGGCGAGCAGCCGCTCGCGGACCTCCTCCACATGCGCGGAGTGCGACGCGTAGTCGACCTCGATCAGACGCGCCCGCACCCCCTCCCCCACCAGAGCCTCCACCAACGCGGCGACCGCGTCCGCGTCACCCGACACCACCGTCGACGACGGACCGTTCACCGCCGCCACCGACAACCGGCCCGCCCACGGGGCGATGCGCTCCCGCACCGCCTCGACCGGCAGCGGCAGCGACGCCATGCCGCCACGGCCCGCCAGCGCCCCCACCGCACGGGAACGCAGCGCCACCACCCGCGCCCCGTCGTCGATGCTCAGACCGCCCGCCACCACGGCGGCCGCGACCTCACCCTGCGAGTGGCCCACCACAGCGTCCGGAACGACGCCGAACGAACGCCACACCTCCGCCAGCGACACCATCACGGCCCACAGCACCGGCTGCACCACATCGACCCGCGCCAGCAGCGCCTCCGAACCCAACGCCTCCGTCAACGACCAGTCGACGTAAGGCGCCAGCGCCCGCTCGCACTCGGCCATCCGTTCCGCGAACACC
The DNA here is from genome assembly GCF_044757675.1 of Kitasatospora sp. NPDC091257. Taxonomy (NCBI): domain Bacteria; kingdom Bacillati; phylum Actinomycetota; class Actinomycetes; order Kitasatosporales; family Streptomycetaceae; genus Kitasatospora; species Kitasatospora sp. NPDC091257. Next base: position 3,070 of record NZ_JBIVVI010000264.1, on the reverse strand, counting down.
TCCGACCCGGCCAGCAACTCCGCGGCCATCCCCACCCACTGCGAACCCTGACCCGGGAACACCAGCGCCACCCGACCGGAAACCAGCCCGCCGCCGGACACCGCGGCACCCTGCGCCAGCGCCTTCACGCCGTCGAGCAGTTCGCTCCGGTCCCCACCCACCACCACCGCACGGTGCTCGAAGGACGCACGCCCCACCGCCAGCGAACAACCCACGTCCGCCACGTCGAGGCCGGGCTCCGCCGCCACCCGCGCCGCCAACGCCTCCGCCTGCGCGCGCAGTGCCTCGGCGCTGCGCGCCGACACCGGCCACATCACCGTCCCGGGACGCGGGGCGTCCTCCACCGCCTCGGCCGGCGCGGACTCCAGGATGACGTGGGCGTTGGTGCCGCTGATGCCGAAGGAGGACACGCCCGCCCGGCGCGGACGGCTCGTGTCGTCCCACGCACGGGCCTCCGTCAGCAGCCGGCCGGCGCCCGCCGACCAGTCCACCTCGGGTGTGGGACCGTCCACGTGCAGCGTCTTGGGCATCACGCCGTGCCGCAGCGCCAGCACCGACTTGATGACCCCCGCCACACCGGCGGCAGCCGAGGCGTGTCCGATGTTGGACTTCAGCGAGCCGATCCACACCGGCCGGTCCGCGGGCCGGTCCTGCCCGTACGTCGCCAGCAGCGCCTGCGCCTCGATCGGGTCGCCCAACCGCGTCCCCGTACCGTGCGCCTCCACCACGTCCACCTCGGACGCCGTCAGCCCCGCGTCCGCCAACGCCGCACGGATCACCCGCTGCTGCGACGGACCGTTCGGCGCCGTCAGACCGTTGCTCGCACCGTCCTGATTCACCGCCGAACCACGGATCACCGCCAGCACCGGATGCCCGTTGCGCCGCGCATCCGACAACCGCTCCACCAGCAGCATGCCCGTGCCTTCGCCGAAGGCGGTACCGTCGGCCGCCGCGGCGAAGGACTTGCAGCGGCCGTCCGGAGCGAGTCCGCCCTGCCGGCTGAACTCGACGAACAGTTCGGGGCTGCACATCACGTTGACGCCGCCGGCCAGGGCCAGCGAGCATTCGCCGGAGCGCAGCGCCCGTACCGCGAGGTGCAGGGCCACCAGCGAGGACGAGCACGCGGTGTCCACGGTGACCGCGGGGCCTTCCAGGCCGAAGAAGTAGGCCAGGCGTCCGGAGACGACGCTTCCCGAGTTGCCGGTGCCGAGGAATCCCTCGACGTCCTCGGGGATGTAGGGCAGCAGCCGGGCCGCGTAGTCCTGCTGCATCAGGCCGACGTACGTGCCGACCGGGGCGCCGCGCAGGGTGGACGGGTCGATGGCCGCGCGCTCGAAGAGTTCCCAGGTGGTTTCCAGGAGCAGCCGCTGCTGCGGGTCCATGGCCGCCGCCTCGCGCGGCGAGATGCCGAAGAACTCCGCGTCGAACTCGGCCGCGTCGTGGAGGAAGCCGCCGTCGCGGGTGACGGAGGTGCCGATGCGGTCGGGATCGGGGTCGTAGAGCGTGTCGAGGCTCCAGCCCCGGTCGGTGGGGAACCCGGAGATGCCGTCGCGGCCCTCGGCCAGCATCCGCCACAGGTCCTCGGGTGAGCGGACATCGCCGGGGAGGCGGCAGGCCGCGGAGACGATCGCGATCCGGTCGTCGTCCGCGTCCCGGTTCCGGTCGGCCGGCCCTGCGGGTACGGAGGGCATGACGGCCCTGGCCGCTTCCGTGTCCGTGAGTCCGGCGCCCAAGAAGTCCGCGAGCGCGGCCGGGGTCGGGTGGTCGAACACCAGGCTGGCGGGAAGCCGCAGGCCGGTGGCGGCGTTCAGGCGGTTGCGCAGTTCCACCGCGGCCAGTGAGTCGAAGCCCAGTTCGCGGAAGGCCCGTCCGGGGTCGAGGGTGTCCGGGGAGGCATGGCCGAGGACCGCAGCCGCGTGGGTGCGGACGAGTTCGACGAGCAGCCGGGTCCGTCCGGTGCCGTCGAGGGCCGCCAGGCGCCGGCGCAGGGCGTTGTCGTCGGCCGTCGCCTGCGCGGCCGTGGCCGCCCGGCGCGGCGGTGTGCGCACCAGGCCGCGCAGCAGCGGCGGCAGAGTACCCTCCGCCGCCGCTGACCGCAGGGCCGCGGTGTCGAGGCGCATCGGGACCAGGGCGGCCCGGTCCACGGTGAGGGCGGTGTCGAAGAGCGCGAGTCCCCGCTCGGTGGAGAGCGGCGGCATCCCGGACCGGGCGAGGCGTCGTACGTCGTCCTCGTCCAGGTGTCCGGTGAGGGCGCTGGCCTGCTCCCACAGGGTCCAGGCCAGGGCCTGGCCGGCCAGGCCCGCCGTCCGACGCTGGACGGCCAGGGCGTCGAGGAAGGCGTTGGCGGCGGCGTAGTTGGCCTGTCCGGGGCCGCCGAAGGTGCCCGCGGCCGAGGAGAACAGCACGAAGTGCGTCAGATCGAGGTCGCGGGTCAGTTCGTGCAGGTGGAGGGCGGCGTCGACCTTGGGGCGCAGCACGGCGTCCACCCGTTCGGGGGTGAGTGCGGTGACGACGCCGTCGTCGAGGGTGCCCGCGGTATGGACCACGGCGGTCAGCGGGTGCGCGGGCGGCAGGTCCGCGATGACGGCGGCCAGAGCGACCCGGTCGGCGGCGTCGCAGGCGACGATGGCGGTCTCGGCTCCCAGCACGGCGAGTTCGGCCCGCAGTTCGTCGGCTCCGGCGGCGGCCGGGCCACCGCGGGAGAGCAGGAGCAGGTGCCGGACGCCGTGCCCGGTGACCAGGCGGCGGGCGACGTGGGAGCCGAGCAGGCCGGTGCCGCCGGTGATGAGGACCGTGCCGTCCGGGTCGAAGGCCCGGAGGGGCCCTGCCGCGTCGTCCGAGAGGTCCGGGTCGTTCCCGAGGACCCGGGCCAGCCGGGGTACGCGGACGTCGTCGCCGCGGACCGCGGACTGCGGTTCTCCCGAGGCGAGGGCCGCGGCGACGCCTGCGGAGGTGCCGTGCTCGTCGTCGGCGTCGAGGTCGAGCAGGGCGAAGCGCCCGGGGTGTTCGGACCGGGCCGAACGGACCAGGCCCCAGAGTGCGCTGTGCGCGGGGTTGCGTACGTCCTCCC
>NZ_JBIVVI010000263.1:0-8595 GCF_044757675.1 Kitasatospora sp. NPDC091257 | reverse complement strand
CCCCTCGTCGACCGGGAGCTGCGCGGAGAGGCAGTCGAGCAGGGTGCTCTTGCCGGAGCCGCGCGGGCCGGTGACGGCGAGCACCTCGCCCTCGCGGACGCCGAGCGAGATGCCGCGCAGGGCGGGGGTGCCGTCATGGGACTTGACGATCCCTCGGGCCCACAGCACGTCGTTGTCAGGCGGTGCCGCTGACATGAGGATCCATCCTGGGTGGCCGCAGGGATATGACAGTCGTCAGATTAGAACGACGGGGGCTGGTCGCGGTGGCGGCGCTCTGGTCCATCACGGGCAAATCACCCGCATTCAGGCATGTTTGGTCGTACGACTGTGATGTTCCGGGAGTGGGAAACCGGGCCGGGCACGCCGAAGGGCGGCCCCGCGGGGAGCGGGGCCGCCCTTCGGCGGAGGGTGGGGAAGAAGGCTCAGGGGATCAGATCTTCGCCCACGCGTCGGTGAGGCTGGTCCGCAGGATCTGCTCGATCTCGTCGAAGGTCGACTGGTCGGAGATCAGCGGCGGGGCCAGCTGGATGACCGGGTCGCCACGGTCGTCGGCGCGGCAGTACAGGCCGTTGTCGAAGAGGGCCTTCGACAGGAAGCCGTAGAGGACGCGCTCGATCTCTTCGTCGTTGAACGACTCCTTGGTGACCTTGTCCTTCACGAGCTCGATGCCGTAGAAGTACCCGTTGCCGCGGACGTCGCCGACGATCGGCAGGTCGCGCAGCTTGTTCAGGGTGCCCAGGAACGCGGCCTCGTTGTCGAGCACGTGCTGGTTCAGGCCCTCGCGCTCGAAGATGTCGAGGTTGGCCAGCGCCACCGCGGAGGAGACCGGGTGGCCGCCGAAGGTGTAGCCGTGCAGGAAGGTGTTGTCACCCTTGTAGAACGGCTCGGCGAGGCGGTCCGAGATGATCGTGGCGCCGATCGGGGAGTAGCCCGAGGTCATGCCCTTGGCGCAGGTGATCATGTCGGGCTGGTAGCCGAACTTGTCGGCGCCGAACATGGTGCCCAGGCGGCCGAAGGCGCAGATGACCTCGTCCGAGACCAGCAGCACGTCGTGGCGGTCGCAGATCTCGCGCAGCCGCTGGAAGTACCCGGGCGGCGGCGGGAAGCAGCCACCGGCGTTCTGCACCGGCTCGACGAAGACGGCGGCGACGGTCTCGGCGCCCTCGTTGAGGATGGCCACCTCGATCTCGTCGGCGCACCAGCGGCCGTAGGCCTCGGGGTCGACCGTGCCGTCGGGGCCCTCGAGGAAGGCCGGGGCGCGGTAGATGTTGGTGTTCGGGGCCTTGTGGGTGCCCGGCACCAGCGGCTCGAACGGGGCCTTCAGGCCCGGCAGGCCGGTGATGGACAGGGCGCCCTGCGGGGTGCCGTGGTAGGCGACGGCGCGCGAGATGACCTTGTACTTGGTCGGCTTGCCGGTCAGCTTGAAGTACTGCTTGGCGAGCTTCCAGGCGGTCTCGACGGCCTCGCCGCCACCGGTGGAGAAGAAGACCTTGTTCAGGTCGCCCGGGGCGTAGTTGGCCAGGCGCTCGGCCAGCTCGACGGCCTTCGGGTGGGCGTAGCTCCACACCGGGAAGAAGGCGAGCTCCTTGGCCTGCTTGGCGGCGGCCTCGGCGAGCTCCTCACGGCCGTGGCCGGCCTGGACGACGAACAGGCCGGCGAGGCCGTCGAGGTACTTGCGTCCCTTGTCGTCCCAGACGTAGGTGCCCTCGCCCTTGACGATCGTCGGCACGGGGGAGTTCTCGTACGACGACATGCGGGTGAAGTGCATCCACAGGTGGTCGTAGGCGGTCTTGGAAAGGTCCTTCTGCGCCGGGTCGGCTGTCATCGGGTGCCCCAGGTGTAGGTCTGTTTCCGGAGCTTCAGGTAAACGAAGCTCTCGGTGCTCCGCACGCCGGGAAGGGCGCGGATGCGCTTGTTGATCAGTTCGAGCAGGTGCTCGTCGTCCTCGCAGACCAGTTCGGCCAGGAGGTCGAACGAGCCTGCGGTGCAGACGACGTAGTCGACCTCGTCGAGGGCGGCCAACGCGTCGGCGACGGGCTCGATGTCGCCCTCGACCCGGATTCCGACCATCGCCTGGCGGGTGAAGCCGACGGTGAGCGGGTCCGTGACGGCGACGATCTGCATCACGCCCTGGTCGAGCAGCTTCTGGACGCGCTGCCGCACGGCCGCCTCGGACAGGCCGACGGCCTTGCCGATGGCGGCGTACGGGCGGCGCCCGTCCTCCTGGAGTTGCTCGATGATCGCCTTGGAGGCGGCGTCGAGGGGAACGCTGGCGTTCCGGTCGCGGTTGGCCACGCGGCCACTGTGCCTGATCGTTCCCGTGTTCGCAAGCGTGGAAGCTGCTGATTTCGTCGTGATCTTGGAAAACGCATGCGGATTTCATCGCTGAAGCGAGCTCGCCCTGTCGATACCGGCAGTCGTGCGGCTACCCTGGCACGGTACGCGCGCGACCCCGAGGGCCGCTGCGCGTACCGCCACCAGTGGACCGTGCCGCTCCGGTCGCGGCCACTCGGGACCCTTCGTACGCCGGATCCGCCGACGTACCATTGCGCCGGAATCTGCAATGCCGCAGGCCCAGACCGAGGAGAGATCCGTGAGCGACCTTCGCGCGCTGCGCAACTACATCAACGGTGAGTTCGTCGACGCGGCCGACGGCCGCACGCTCGACATCGTGGACCCGACCACCGGCGAGGTGTACGCGACGTCGCCGCTGTCCGGCGCCGCGGACGTGGACGCCGCCATGGCCTCCGCCGACGCCGCGTTCCCGATCTGGCGCGACGCCACCCCCAGCACCCGCCAGAAGCTGCTGCTCAAGATCGCCGACGCGGTCGAGGCCCGCGCCGACGAGATCGTCGACACCGAGGTGCGCAACACCGGCAAGCCCCGCGCGCTGACCCTCTCCGAGGAGATCGGCCCGATGGTGGACCAGATCCGGTTCTTCGCCGGCGCCGCCCGCATGCTGGAGGGCAAGGCCGCGGGTGAGTACATGGACGGGATGACCTCGATCATCCGCCGCGAGCCGGTCGGCGTCTGCGCCCAGGTCGCGCCGTGGAACTACCCGATGATGATGGCCGTCTGGAAGTTCGCCCCGGCCATCGCCGCGGGCAACGCCGTCGTGCTGAAGCCCTCCGACACCACCCCGGCCTCCACCGTGCTGCTGGCCGAGATCATCGGCGGCGTGCTCAAGGAGCTGGAGCTGCCGGCCGGCATCTTCAACGTCATCTGCGGCGACCGCGAGACCGGCAGGCTGATGGTCGAGCACAGGACCCCGGCGATGGCCTCCATCACCGGCTCGGTGCGCGCCGGCATCTCGGTCGCCGAGTCCGCCTCCAAGGACGTCAAGCGCGTCCACCTGGAGCTGGGCGGCAAGGCCCCGGTCGTGGTCTTCGAGGACGCCGACATCGCCGAGGCCGTCGAGGGCATCTCGGTGGCGGGCTACTTCAACGCCGGCCAGGACTGTACCGCCGCCACCCGCGTGCTGGTGCACGAGTCGATCCACGACGCCTTCGTCGAGGCGCTGGCCAAGGCCGCGGCCGAGACCAAGACCGGCGGCGTGGACGACGAGGACGTGCTGTACGGCCCGCTGAACAACGCCAACCAGCTGAAGCAGGTCTCCGGCTTCATCGAGCGGCTGCCCGCCCACGCCAAGGTCGAGGCCGGTGGCCACCGGGTCGGCGACAAGGGCTACTTCTACGCCCCGACCGTCGTCTCCGGCCTGAACCAGGACGACGAGATCATCCAGAACGAGGTCTTCGGCCCGGTCATCACCGTGCAGAAGTTCACCGACGAGGACCAGGCCGTGGCGTACGCCAACGGCGTCGAGTTCGCGCTGGCCTCCTCGGTGTGGACCAAGGACCACGCCCGCGCCATGCGGATGTCGCGCCGCCTCGACTTCGGCTGCGTCTGGATCAACACCCACATCCCGCTGGTCGCCGAGATGCCGCACGGTGGCTTCAAGAAGTCCGGGTACGGCAAGGACCTGTCGGCGTACGGCTTCGAGGACTACACCCGCGTGAAGCACGTCATGACCGCGATCTGAGTGCGCTGATAAGTCAGCTGAACCGACCATGGGCCCGGGTCTTCTCGACCCGGGCCCTGTGTCTTTGCATCCTGTCGGCGGTTGGCGCGACCGGCTGACACGATGGAACTGCCCTTCGGGGACGGGCCGCCCTAGCCTTACCGGCATGAGCATTCCCACCGCTGACTCAGCCACCGGCCAGGCCGTCAAGGCGGCCGACCGCGCGCACGTCTTCCACTCGTGGTCCGCCCAGGCACTGATCGACCCCCTCGCGGTGGCCGGCGCCGAGGGCTCGTACTTCTGGGACTACGACGGCAACCGCTACCTCGACTTCTCCTCGCAGCTGGTCAACACCAACATCGGTCACCAGCACCCGAGGGTGGTCGCCGCGATCCAGGAGCAGGCGGCGAAGCTCTGCACCATCGCCCCCGGTTTCGCGGTCGAGTCGCGCAGCGAGGCCGCCCGGCTGATCGCCGAGCGCACCCCCGGTGACCTGGACAAGATCTTCTTCACCAACGGCGGCGCCGAGGCCAACGAGAACGCCATCCGGCTGGCCCGGCTGCACACCGGCCGGCAGAAGGTGCTGTCCACCTACCGCTCGTACCACGGCGCCACCGCCAACGCGATCGCCCTCACCGGCGACCCGCGGCGCTGGCCCAACGAGGGCGGCGTCTCCGGCGTGGTGCACTTCTGGGGGCCGTACCCCTACCGCTCCAACTTCCACGCCGAGAACGAGGCGCAGGAGTGCGAGCGCGCGCTGGAGCACCTGGAGCAGGTGATCGCGTTCGAGGGGCCCGGCACCGTCGCGGCGGTCATCCTGGAGACCGTGGTCGGCACCGCGGGCGTCCTGGTCCCGCCGGCGGGCTACCTGGCCGGGGTGCGGGAGATCTGCGACCGCTACGGGATCGTGTTCATCCTGGACGAGGTGATGGCCGGCTTCGGCCGCACCGGTGAGTGGTTCGCCGCCGACCACTGGGGCGTCACCCCGGACCTGCTCACCTTCGCCAAGGGCGTCAACTCGGGCTACGTGCCGCTGGGCGGCGTGGCGATCAGCGCCGAGATCGCGGCCACCTTCGCCGAGCGGGCCTTCCCCGGCGGGCTCACCTACTCCGGCCACCCGCTGGCCTGCGCCTCGGCGGTGGCGACCATCAACACGATGGCGGAGGAGGGCATCGTCGAGAACGCCAGGCACATCGGCGAGAACGTGCTCGGCCCCGGCCTGCGCGAGCTGGCGGAGCGGCACCCGTCGATCGGCGAGGTCCGCGGCCTCGGCGTGTTCTGGGCGCTCGACCTGGTGAAGGACCGGGAGACCCGCGAGCCGCTGGTGCCCTACAACGCGGCCGGCGCCGCCAACGCGCCGATGGCCGAGCTGGCCGCCGCCTGCAAGCAGCGCGGGCTCTGGCCGTTCGTCAACATGAACCGCTTCCACGTCGTCCCGCCGTGCACCGTCACCGAGGAGGAGGCCAAGACCGGCCTCGCGGTGCTGGACGAGGTGCTGTCGCTCACCGACGCGCACACTGTCTGACGTACCTACCAGGACGGCCCCGAGCACCCGTGTGCCCGGGGCCGTCCCACGCTCCGGAAGGCCGCTCATGCCCAGCAGCACCACCCCGACCCGTCGCTCCGTCGCCGACCGCCCGCAGGGGCCCGCACGCATCCGCCGACGTTCCGTGCTCGGCGGGGCCGCGCTGCTCGGCGCCGGCACCCTGACCGGCTGCGGCATCCCGTCCGCGTACGTGGCCGAGGACCGTCGCTCGGCACCGGACCGCTCGGAGAGCGACAAGCGGCTCGCCTTCTCCAACTGGACCCAGTACATCGACACCGACGACGCGGGCGGGCGTCCGACCCTGGACGCCTTCGGCGAGAAGACCGGGATCGAGGTCACCTACACCGAGGACATCAACGACAACGACGAGTTCTTCGGCAAGATCAGCCCGGTGCTCACCCAGGGCGCCGCCCCCGGCCGGGACCTGATGGTGATCAGCGACTGGATGGCCGGGCGGTACGTCTCGCTGGGCTGGGTGCAGGCGATGGACCGGGCCAACCTGCCCAACGTCACGGCCAACCTGGACCCGCAGCTCGCCGACCCGGCCTTCGACCCCGGGCGCAGGCGCAGCGTGCCCTGGCAGTCCGGGATCACCGGCATCGCCTACAACCGCAAGGCGCTCGGCCGGGAGATCAGGTCCACCGCCGACCTGTGGGCGCCCGACCTCAAGGGCCGGGTCACGCTGTTCGCCGGGCTGGACGAGGCACTCGGGCTGCTGATGCTCTCCCAGGGCGCGGACATCGCGACGTTCGGCGACGACGACGCGCGCAAGGCGATGGACCTGGTGCAGAAGGTGGTCGACAGCGGCCACGTCCGGCGCTTCACCGGCAACGACTACACCAGCGACCTCGCCTCCGGTGCGGCGCTCGCCTGCCAGGCCTACTCGGGCGACGCCGTCCAGCTGACCGCCGAGAACCCGGACATCGAGTTCGTGGTGCCGGAGGAGGGCGGCGAGCTGTGGGCGGAGAGCCTGATGATCCCCAACCGGGCCGCCCACAAGCGCAACGCCGAGCTGCTGATCGACTACTACTACCAGCCCGAGGTGGCGGCCGAACTCGCCGCGTTCGTCCAGTACATCTGCCCGGTGCCGGCCGCCCGCGAGGTGCTGGCGGCCAGTGGCGACAAGGAGAAGGCCGAACTCGCCGAGAACCCGCTGGTGTTCCCGACCGAGGAGATGCGGGCCCGGCTGCACACCATGCGCGACGTCAGCTCGGCCGAGCGGCCCGAGCTGCACAAGGTCTGGGGACGCATCACCGGGGTGTGACGCGCGGGGCCCGGCGCCGCCCCGGGGCGCGCGCCCCGCTCAGCGCCGGACGGCGTCCAGCGCGAGCAGCGCCACGTGCAGGGAGAGGCAGGACTCCACCTGGTCGAGGTCGACGCCGAGGATCCGCTCGACCTTGTGCAGCCGGTCGTAGAAGGACGGCCGGGACAGGTGCGCCGCGTCCGCCGCGGCCGACTTGTTGCGGCCCTGCTCCAGGTAGATCCGCAGCATCTGCACCAACTGGCCGTTGTGCTCGGCGTCGTGGGCCAGCAGCGGGCCCAGCTCCCGCTCCACGTACGTCTGCAGCCGGGCGTCGTCGCGCAGCAGGTGGAGCAGGCCGCGCAGCCGGACGTCCGGCAGCCGGTAGTAGGAGGAGCTGCGGCCGCCGGGCGCGTCGTGCAGGGCGGCGTCGGCGACCTGGGTGGCCTCCAGCAGGGTGCGCCGGGCGTCGCGCACCGAGCCGACCGAGGAGCCGACGGCGACCACCGGGCCCGCCGGGTCGCCGCCGTCCCGTCCGGCCTCGGCGGACATCCGGCGCAGCGCGGCCGACAGGGCGTCCAGCGCGGCGTGCTCGTCCTGCTGGGTGCCGAGCGCGACCAGCAGGCCGACGGCCTCGTCGTCCAGCGCGCCGACCAGGGCGGTCAGCCGGCAGGCCCGGACCGCGCCGGCGGCCAGCTCGGTGAAGTCGCGCAGCCGGGCCTGGGCCTCCAGCGCGGCCGGGATCGGTCCGCGCCGCTGCCGCAGCACCACGCCGACCAGCCGGCGGCCCTCCAGCGGAACGCCGAGGGCCTGGGCGCGCAGCGCCGCCTCGGAGACGGTCAGGGCGTGGGTGAGGATGCCGGACAGCAGGGTGCGGTGGGTCTGCCGCTCCAGGCTCTCCCGGTCGCGCACCACCAGCCGGTTGAGGGCCAGCGCGGAGGCGCCGCGCTCCAGCAGCATGGCGTGGGGGTGGGCCTCGCCCTCGGGCAGCGGGCCGGGCTCCTGCACCAGCACCAGCCGGCCCCAGTCCTGGCCGCGGGCGCCGACGGCGGTGACCAGCCAGCCGCTGCGCGGGTCGTGGCCGGTGCGCCCGGCGGGGCGGACCCCGCGCGAGCGGCGCTCCCAGTCCTCCAGCACCTCGGCCTCCGGGCGCCCGGCGGTGTCGTGGGCGAGCACCTGGTGGGCCAGGTTCTCCAGGACGACCGGGGCGCCGGCCATCCGGGCCACCTGGCGGATCACCTCGGGCGCTTCGGCGCCCTCCACCACGAGCTCGTTGAAGACCTGGTGGACGGACTCGGAGATCCTCAGCTGCTCCAGCTGGGCGTTGACCACCAGGGCGTGCACGGCCTCGGTGACGGCGACGAAGCGCAGCTCTCGGCGGAGCGTGATCAGCGGCAGGCCGCGCTGTTCGGCGGCGTTGACCAGGGCGCGGGGGAGCGAGTCGAAGTAGCGCCGCCCGAACTCGACGACCAGGCCGGCCACCCCGACCTCGTCCAGTTCGCGCACGTAGCGGGCCAGGCCCTCGCGGTCCTCGGGCAGGGCGATGCCGGTGGTCAGCACCAGCTCGCCGCCGCGGAGCATCCCGGCGACGTCGGGCAGCTCGCTGACGTGGACCCAGCGGACCGGCCGCTCCAGGTGGTCGGCGCCGGCCACCACCTGGGGCAGGCCGCGCCGCATCACGTCCAGGTCGAGGACTCGGGCGACGGTGGGGAGCATCGCGGGCCTCCGGGGCCGGTGGGGGCCGGAGCGGGGGCTCCGGGTGATCAGAGTGTCAGGTAAATCATCCATCCC
>NZ_JBIVVI010000262.1:0-8602 GCF_044757675.1 Kitasatospora sp. NPDC091257 | reverse complement strand
GGGGGACTCCCCCGGCCGCCGGGTGGACTCCCCCCGGTCGCCGACGGCCTCTCCCGGCCGTCCGGCCAGCGGCAGTCGCACCGTGAGCACGGCGCCTCGCTCCCGCCCGACCTCGACGGTGCCGCCGTTGCGCCGGGCGGCCTGGGCGACCAGCGCCAGCCCGAGCCCGTGCCCGCGGCCGTCCTGCTTGGTGCTCCAGCCGCGCCGGAAGACGTCCTCGACCGCGCCCGGGTCGATGCCCGCACCGGTGTCGGCGACCCGCAGCAGCAGGAAGTCACCGGCCGCCGCCGCGCCATCGCCGCTGACGCCGTTGCCATCCCCGCCCCCGTCCCCGCCCCCGTCGCCATGGACGCTGCGGCCCGGCCCTTCGCAGTCCCGGCCGCGGGCGACCCGCGCCGTGACGGTGACCTCCGGCGGGACGGGACTCTCGGCCGCACCGGCGATGGCGGCGTCCACGGCGTTGTCGATCAGGTTGCCGAGCACGGTGATCAGGTCCCGTGCGGGGAGCCCGGGCGGCAGCACTCCGTCGTCGATCCGGCTGTCCTCGGTGAGGGTCAACTCCACTCCTCGTTCGGCGGCCTGCGCCGCCTTGCCGAGCAGCAGGGCGGCCAGGACCGGCTCGCTCACCGCCGCGACCACCCGGTCGGTGAGCTGCTGGGCGAGTTCGAGCTCGGCGGTGGCGAACTCCACCGCCTGTTCGTGGCGGCCGAGTTCGATCAGCGAGACCACCGCGTGCAGGCGGTTGGCGGCCTCGTGCGCCTGCGCGCCGAGCGCCTCGGTGAAATCGCGAACCGAGTCCAACTCACCGCTGAGCGCCTGGAGTTCGGTGTGGTCCCGGAGGGTGACCACCCGGCCGAGCCCGGTGCCGATGGTGGAGGTGTTCAGCACCACGACCCGCTCGGCGGTCAGGTGCACCTCGTCCCGGACCGGCTCCTCCCCCAGTACGGCCGCCACCAGAGCCTCAGGAAGCCCCAGCCCCGCCACCGGACGGCCGTCCAACTCGCCTGCCAGGCCGAGCAGTTCCCGGGCCGCGTCGTTGCACAGCACCACCCGGTGCGAGCGGTCCAGCAGCACCAGTCCCTCGCGCACCGCGTGCAGGGTGGCCTGGTGGTACTCGTAGAGGTGGCTCAGCTCGTCCGGCCCCATCCCGTGGGTGTGCCGCCGCAGCCGGGAGTTGGCGAGGTAGGTGCCGACGCCACCGACCGCGAGCGCGGCCACCGCCACGCCGACCAGGGCGAGCAGCGGGCCGCTCAGCTGCGCGGAGATCGACTCCACCGTGAGACCCGCGCTGACCAGCGCGACCACCCGGTGCCGGTCGTCCCACACCGGGGCGACCACCCGCACGGACGGGCCGAGCGTGCCCGTGTACGTCTCACTGCGGGTCTGCCCGGCGAGCGCCCAGTCGATGTGCCCGAGGTAGGTCCTCCCGATCTGCTCGGGCAGCGGGTGGGTCCAGCGCACGCCGTCGGTGTCCATGACGGTGATGAAGGAGACCCCGGTGTCCGCCCGCACCTGCTCCACGTACGGCTGGAGCACCGAGGTCGGGTCCGGACCGGCGACCGCGGCCCGGACGGACGGCGAGTCCGCGACGGCATGCGCGACCGCGGTGACCTGGCGGCGGGCGGCGCCCTCGGCGCGATCGGCGGTGAAGAGGTACGCGAGCACCGCGCCACCGGCGACCACGGCGGCGACGATCACCACCTGGACGACGAACAGCTGCCCGGCCAGACTGCGGACCAGGCGCCGGGGCAGGCGTCGGACCAGCCATCGGACCAGGTTCCGGGACAGCCCGCGGGGCAGTCGGCGGGGCAGTCGGCGGGCCGGATGCCCGGGTGGACCCGGAGGCAGCCGCCGGACTCCGCGGCCCGCCGGCCGGTGCGAGCGGCGGCGCGGGGCGGTGGGGGCGGTGCGCTCGGACATGCCTGCCAGTGTGCACCACGCCCCCGGACACCCCGGGGCCCCGCCCGGCCCGCACCGTTCGCGGGCCCGCCGTCCGGGCCGTCCGCCGCGTTCGTGAACTCTATGAACGCAAACGTGACCTCCGTCACTTCGGGGCCCATAGTCGGAGCGGCCCATCCCCCCGGGGCCACCAGGACTGCACGGCAAAGGAGCCGCAGATGTCGATCGCTGGAGCCGCCCCGGCGGCGGGACCCAGACGCAAGGACCGGACCCACCACCTCTACATCGCGGTGATCGCCGCGGTGGTCGCGGGCGTCGTGGTCGGTCTGGCCGCCCCCGGGTTCGCCGTGGAGCTGAAGCCGGTCGGCACGGGCTTCGTCAACCTGATCAAGATGATGATCAGCCCGGTGATCTTCTGCACCATCGTCCTGGGCATCGGCTCGGTGACCAAGGCCGCGAAGGTCGGCAAGGTCGGCGGCCTCGCCATCGGCTACTTCCTCGCCATGTCGACCGTCGCGCTGGCCATCGGCATGGTCGTCGGCAACCTCCTGGAACCCGGCGGCGGCCTGCACCTGACCGCCGCGCTCGCCAAGTCCGGCCACGCCCAGGCGGCCGCCGGCGGCGCCCAGTCGACCACCGACTTCCTGCTCGGGATGATCCCCGAGACCCTGTTCTCCGCCCTCACCCAGGGCAAGGTCCTCCAGACCCTGCTGGTCGCCCTGTTCACCGGCTTCGCGCTGCAGGCGATGGGCGCGGCCGGCGCGCCGGTGCTGCGCGGGATCGAGCACGTGCAGCGCCTGGTCTTCCGGGTCATGTCGATGATCATGTGGGTCGCGCCGGTCGGCGCCTTCGGGGCGATGGCCGCGGTCGTCGGCGCCACCGGCACCGCCGCGCTGAAGAGCCTGGCCGTCATCATGATCGGCTTCTACGTCACCTGCGTGCTGTTCGTCGTCGTGGTGCTGGGCACGCTGCTGCGCCTGGTCGCCGGGGTCAACGTCTTCGCGCTGCTGAGGTACCTCGGCCGCGAGTTCCTGCTGATCCTCTCCACCTCCTCGTCCGAGAGCGCGCTGCCCCGCCTGATCGCCAAGATGGAGCACCTGGGCGTCAGCCGCCCCGTCGTCGGCATCACCGTGCCGACCGGCTACAGCTTCAACCTCGACGGCACCGCCATCTACCTGACCATGGCCTCGATCTTCATCTCCGAGGCGATGGACAAGCCGATGTCGCTCGGCGAGCAGCTCTCATTGCTGGTCTTCATGGTGATCGCGAGCAAGGGTGCGGCCGGGGTCACCGGCGCCGGACTGGCCACCCTCGCGGGCGGACTCCAGTCGCACAAGCCCGCGCTGGTGGACGGCGTGGGACTGATCGTCGGCATCGACCGCTTCATGTCGGAGGCCCGCGCGCTCACCAACTTCGCGGGCAACGCCGTCGCGACCGTGCTCATCGGACACTGGACCGGCGAGCTCGACGCCGAACGTGCCCGGCGGGTGCTGGCCGGCGAGCTGCCGTTCGACGAGCTGACGCTGGTCGACGCCCACGCCCACGGTGCGCCTGCCGGGCCCGCCGGCGCGGCGGACGGCTCCACGACCGACGCCCCGGAGGACGTCCCCGCCCAGGGAACCGGCCACGGAACCCCGCAGGGAACCCCTCAGGGGACCTCCCCCGTCGGCGTCTGAGCCCGGCGGCACCCCCGCACTCCCTGGTCCGGCGCCTCCCACCAACCCCCGGAATCGGCGCCGGACCAGGGTTTCGTCTTTCCGCCCGGCTTTCTGTCCGGCTTTCGGTCCGGCTTTCGGTCCGGTTTTCCGTCCGACGGCTGTCCAGCAGCAGTCCGGTGGCAGTCCGGCCTGCGCGTCACAACTCCTGCGAGCCGCTGACCACCCAGGCCACCCCACGGGCCGGGTCCTCCAGCGCGATGTGCAGATGGTGCAGCCCGGCCGACGGTTCCTGCCAGGTGAAGCAGCGCATCCGGGCCACCAGCGCGTTCACCTCGTCCCGGTCCATCCCGCCCGCACGATCCGCGCCGTCCGCGCCGTCCGCGC
Organism: Kitasatospora sp. NPDC091257; assembly: GCF_044757675.1. Taxonomy (NCBI): domain Bacteria; kingdom Bacillati; phylum Actinomycetota; class Actinomycetes; order Kitasatosporales; family Streptomycetaceae; genus Kitasatospora; species Kitasatospora sp. NPDC091257. Next base: position 4,661 of record NZ_JBIVVI010000262.1, on the reverse strand, counting down.
CGCCCGTCCCGCCCGCACCGTCCGTACGGCCCGCACCGCCCTGACCGTCCGCCCCGGCCATCGCCGCCAGCGCCCGCCACAGCCCCAGCCGCCCGTGCGCACAGCCCCGCGACCGCCCCACGGCGGCGGCCCGCACCAGCGCCGGGTAGGCGAGCGCGAACGGCAGATAGCCTCCGACCACCCGCCGGTCGCGGGCCAGCAGGGCGGCCGCCGCCGGGGCCTGGCCGCGGACGCAGGCCGTCTGCACCCACGGCGCGAGCGCGCCCAGCCCGGCCAGCGCCCGGGCGACCCGCGGTCCGGCCGGCCGGCCACCCGGCTGCGCCGCCGGGGGCAGTTCCACCTCGCCCAGGCCCTCCCGGCTGGCCGGCAGGGTCAGCAGCGCACTGCGCGCGCCCCCGCCGGGCAGGTACTCCCGCACCCGGGCCGTCTCGCCCCAGCCCGCCGCCTCCCACGGCTCCAGACGCAGTGGCACGCCCTCCGGATCGGGCTCGGCCGCGTACGAGAGGTCCTCGCCGAGCAGCGCCCTGGTGTGTGCGACCAGTCGTCGCACCGGGGCCGGACCGAGCAGCGGGGCCAGCCGCAGCCAGGAATGTCTGGTCGCCAGCACCTCCCAGAGCGGACCGGCGTCGTGATCGGCCACCCCGGCGGCCGTCCCCGCGCCACCCTCCCGGTCGAACAGCCGGACGGCCAGCTCGGGCGGCGCCGCGTAGGCGATCAGGTGGCCGAGCGGAGCCGTCAGCGCCGCCGCGGTCTGCTCCCCCGCCTCCGCCACGGCAGCCGCGCGGCCCTGCCGGTAGGCGGCGAGCAGCTCGGGCCAGCGGCCGTCCTCGGCCAGTGCGCGCAGGCCGCCGTCCTCGTACGTGATCACGATTCGCAGGGTACGGGCCGGGGCAGCGCCCGAGCCGACTTGCCGACGGTTCGGTGCGTCGGGGTGGCGCGGCGGTCGCCCGCCCGCCGCCGCGCCCTCAGCTCCGCTCCCGCTCCCGCGCGTGTTCCCGATCGTGCTCCCGACCACGCTCCCCCTCACGCTCGCGCTCCCGCTGGACGACAGCGCGCAGCCGACCGTGGGCGCGGCGCCGGGTGACCGCCAGCGTGCTGCGGTGCAGCCCGAGCAGCTCGGCGGCCTCGTCGACGCTGTAGCCGTCGAGGTCGACCAGCACCACCGCACGGGCCTGCTTGACGGTCAGGAAGCCGAGCAGCCGCATCACCTCCCACCGCGCCTGCAACTCGGCCATCCCACCGGCCCGGAGGTCGGGCAGCCCCCGGTCCCGCTCGCCGATGTCGCCCGTCTCCGGCACCTCGGGCATCGACACCCGCCGGCGCTCCCGGCGCCACTGGTCGCGCAGGATGTTCACCATCGTGGTGAACGCGTAGGCGTACGGCTGTGGATGGCCGAGGAAGCGCTCCGGCCGACGGGCGATCCTGAGGTACGCGTCGTGGACGACGTCCCCCGCACCGGCCGGACCGCCGGCGAGCGAGGCCGCCGCCTGCTGGAGTCTGGGCAGCAGATCCGTGAACACCTGGTTGAATTCGGCCGATTGACCGCCGCTCCCGTTGGGACCGAAGTCCCTTTCCTGTCCGCCGCCGCCCTCATTCCGACCGCTGCAATCCGCCATGCCGCTCTCCCCGGAAATCGGCACCCCGAGAACCCGGTCGGTCCTGGCCGCAGGAACCATGAGCCAACCGGATTACTTGTGACACAGGTCACATCATAGTTCGTCGTCTCACTGTGCGCAGTCATTCGTGTGCAACACGTCACCAGTCGTACGGGAGGCGGGAATTCACCTTCGCTCGGACCGCGCGATCCGCGTTCGGACCGCGCGGACATCCCGACGGCCGGGACACCCGCCCGACGAGAACCCCTCAGCAAGGAGAACCACCGTGCGAGGCTGCATCGCCAGGAAGATCGCCACGTTCGGGCTGGCCGCCACGGCCGCCCTCGGCGCACTCGGGGCCACCGCCCTGCCGGCCGCCGCGGCGACGACCGGGACCCGCTCCGTCACCCCCGGGGCCGCCGAGGCCTGGAACACCATCACGTCCGAGGCCTACCACTGCGTCATCACGGGCAACTACGGCTGGCGCTGGGAGGGCTACTGCAACGTCTACTCCGGGCGACTGCGCACCATCACCTACTGCGCCGACGGCTCGCACACCACCGGCCTGTGGATCGGCGCGCGACCGGAGGCCTGGGCGGTCTGGGGCAAGTGTCCCGGGTCCACCTGGACGCGGATCGTGTTCCAGTGGCACAGCTGAGGCACGGTTGAACCGCTGACAGAACCGGCGGTCGACTGCTGACAGATGACGGCTGACAGATTTCGAAAGCTGTCATCTGTCATCTGTCATTTGTCCGTCGCCCGCCCACTGCACCTCCGCCGCCACCGTCTCAGCCCACCGGCGAGGCGTCCGCGAGCAGCCGGGCGGCGTGCACCCGGCCCGCGTGCTCGACCAGGTTGATCAGCACCTCCTTGCCCGAGGCCCGGCGGCGCGCGTCGCACAGCAGCACGGGCGTCCCGGCATCCAGGTCCAACGCGCGGGCGACGTCCTCCGGGCCGAACTCCCGCGTCCCGGCGAAACGATTCACCGCGACCACGAACGGGATGCCCCGGTGCTCGAAGAAGTCGACGGCCGGGAAGCAGTCGGTCAGCCGGCGGGTGTCGGCGAGCACCACCGCGCCGAGCGCCCCCTGGGCCAACTCGTCCCAGAGGAACCAGAACCGGTCCTGCCCGGGGGTGCCGAACAGGTAGACCGCCAGCCCCTCGCGGATGGTGATCCGCCCGAAGTCCATCGCCACCGTGGTGGTGGTCTTCCGCTCCACACCGTCCAGGTCGTCCACCTCGCGCCCGGCCTCGGTCAGCCGCTCCTCGGTGCGCAGCGGCCGGATCTCGCTGACCGCGCCGACCAGCGTCGTCTTGCCGACCCCGAAGCCGCCCGCCACCAGGATCTTGAGCGCGAGCACGGTGCCGTCGGGGTCCTCGGCGTCGAACGGATCCGACCCGCCGTACGGATCCGACCCGCCGTACGGATCCGACCCGCCGTACGGATCCGACCCGCCGTACGGATCCGGCCCGCCGTACGGATCGGACAGGCCGAGGGGGTCGGACGGTCCGGACGGTACGCGCGGGGCGGACGATGCGGACGGGTGGTCAGAGTGCGCGGAGTCCACGGATGACCTCCTGGAGGATGCGCTCGTCGGGGAGCAGGGCGGGCGGGACGGGACGGCGGACCCGGATGAGCCCGGCCGTCAGCAGATCGCCGAGCAGCACCCGCACGACACCCACCGGCAGGTCGAGGTCGGCGGCCAGCTCGGCCACGGACAGCGGGGTACCCCGGCACAGCGCCAGGATGTGCGCCTGTTCCGGGCCGACCGGCGGCTCGGGCACGCCGGGCAGGAACGTCGGGTCGGGCGGCTCGGTGACCACCACGGCGATCAGGTCGAACTGCTGCTCCCCGGCCCCGGTGCGCCCCCGGGTCATCGCGTACGGGCGGACCATCGGCCCGGCCTCGTCGTCGTACCAGCGCGCCCGGTGGGCGGCGGCGAGCGGGTTGCGGGGCTGCCCGTCGGGGTCGGCCCTCGGGTGCTCCGGATGTCCCCCGCGGTACGGGCGGGGCACCGGATTCACCGGCCGCCCACCGACCGCGGCGGGGCGCTCAGATGCTCCCCGACCCGGCGGACCAGCCTGGCCATCTCGTAGGCGATCAGGCCGAGGTCGGCCCGGGACGTGGCGAACACGGCGAGGCAGGTGCCCTCCCCGGCCGCCGCGACCAGCAGGTAGCCGCCCTCCAACTCGACCATGGTCTGGCGGACTTCGCCCGCACCGAAGTACCGGCCGGCCCCCTTGGCCAGGCTGTGGAATCCGGAGGCGACGGCCGCCAGGTGCTCTCCGTCCTCCCGCGCCAGCCCGGCCGAGGTGCCCATGGCCAGGCCGTCGGCGGAGAGCATCACGGCGAAGCGGAGCTCGGGGGCGCGCTGGACCAGCTCGTCCAGGAGCCAGTTCAGCGCTCCCGCGCGGTGGGTGGTGGCGATCACGGACGCTCTCCTTCGGATCGGGACGGGGATTGGGGGTGGTGCGCCCGCGGCGGCTGCGGAGGGTCGGCGGGCTTCCCGTCCCGCCGGCCTTCCGGGTGCAGACCGCGCGCCCATCCGTTCTGGAACGCGGACATCGCCGCCCGCGCCTCCTCGGGGCTGCGGCCCGCCGCACCGAAGCCGTCGCCGGACCCGTCCCCGGAACCCGGCCCGGCGGAGGCGAAGACGGAGGAGGAGGCAGCCGTACGGCGCCTGTGCGCAGGCGGACGGGCCGGGGCCTCGCGCAGCTGCGGTGCGAGGCTCGCCTGGCGGGTCCGGCGCGGCAACTCCTCCGGCCCCTGACCGAGTTGGTGACCGCCCGAACGGACACCGTCCGAGCCGGGGCCGCGCGAGCGGACGCCGTCCGAGCCGGAACCGTCCGTGGCCGGTCCGGGTACCGGCTCCGCGGGGAAGCCCTGACCGTACGGTTCCGCGCCGTACGGCTGCGGCGGCCCGGACTGCGGACGGGCGGCCGCACCCGCGCGCCCGTCCGCAGCCGGACCGGCCTCCCGGGCGCCGGAGGCCCGGAAGGGGGTGCGGCGGGTCGGGCAAGAGGGGTCGGAGTCGGGTAGATCTCGGGGGGGGCCGGGTCCATTAA
>NZ_JBIVVI010000261.1:0-8604 GCF_044757675.1 Kitasatospora sp. NPDC091257 | reverse complement strand
GTCGGACGGGCGGGCGGGCGGCGGCCTCGACAGGAGCCGGACGCGCCGGTTCGCCGGGTGCGCCGTTTCGTCGGGCGGTGGCGCGGGAAGGGAGCCGGGTCCATGGCGGCGAAGTGTCCGGCGAGTTCGCCGAGCACCCAGTCCGCTTTCCGGTCGACGGGCATCAGGTGGTGGCTCCGGTGGGTCTCCTGCTGCTCCACGTGGGCGGAGCCGGCCCGCCGCAGGGCCTTGACGATCTCGGCCGTGGCCGGCGGCCGTTCGGCGAGGACGAGCAGCAGGCAGTCCCCGCTGTCGCCGGCGAGGGCGCCTCGGGTGGTGCCGGCCGGAACGTACACGGCGGTGCGGGCCGCGGCCTCCAGCGGCGCGGAGTCCGCCTCGCCGGCGTGCCAGGCGACGCTGCCGGAGCACACGAGGACGACGGCGTCCACGGTCGCCTCGGCGTACGCCACCGGGGATCCGGCCGCCGCGAGGTAGGCGGTCGCCTCGATGTGCCGGCCGAGCACCGCGCGGACGGTTTCGAGGGCAGGTCGTGCGGATGCCAGCCAGTCGGTGACGGACGGCAGCCGCAGGACGGCGCCGGCCCGGTACTGCCCGGTGACGTTGCGGTGGTGGACGAAGCCGGTGACCTTGTGGTTCTGGACCCTGCGAGCCGTGAAGACCTCGGTGGCCGGCAGCCGGGCGCCGCCCCGGTAGACCTCCAGGTAGGGGTGGGCGAGCAGGCCGCAGTCGATCGTGCCGAGCACGTCGGCGGCGGTCGGCAGCGCCATGCCGTCGGACAGCGCGATGCCGCCGAACAGGCCCGTGCCGTCGGACAGGGCCGTGCGGGCGGTCGGGCCGTCGCGGCGTTCGGCGAGCCAGCCGGCGAGGCCGGTGTCGACGTCGGCGTGGGGTTCGGTCCGCGTCATCGTGATCCGTCCCGCAGGCGTGCGGTGGTGAGGGCCCGGTCGACGAGCGTGGCGCTGTCGACGCCGGAGGCGAAGTCCTTGAGGTCGGCCAGCAGCGCGGCGGCCCGGGCGAGCGCTGAGGTGGCGTCACGGCCGGCCCCGGCGGGGCGGCCGGAGGCGATCCACGCGTCGATGTACGCCTGCACCAGTGCCGACGGCGAGGGCTCGGTGAGCGTGAAGGTCACGTGCAGGGAGGCGCGGTCGATCGCGGTGGCGGCGTGCCCGGTGCCGTGCGGCAGGTAGAGGAGGTCGCCGGGTTCGAGGACGACGACCTGCTCCTCGGAGGTGTCCACATCCAGCCCGGCACTGGCCTCCGGGGGCGCGTCGTACAGGTGCCATTCCTTGGCGCCTTCGAGCTGGACGGCGACGACGCGGGAGCCGTCGCGGTGCGGGAGCATGCCGCGCTTGCCCGCCGGCGTGTAGAAGAGGAACGCCTTCGACTCGGCGGGGAAGACCGCGTTGAGCGCGTCGTTGACGTCCCGGAGGAAGGGGTGCCAGTCCTCGACCTGGTTGAGCTTGAGGGTGGCGCCGTCCGCGAGTTGTCGGCCCACTCCGACGGGATCGATGAACCCGTCGACGCGGCTGCCGGCGACCTCGCGGGTCGCCAGGACCTCGCTGTCGGAGGGCGCCAGGCCCTCCTGGAGGACGGAGAAGTAGGGGCGGCGCAGCAGGCTGCCGTCGATCAGCGCGAGGATGTCGCTGATGCGCGGCAGCCCGTCGAGGGCGACCGCGGCGCGCAGGACCAGGGTTTCACTCCCGTGGTACGCCGTGCGCAGGTCGCTGCCGTCCTCCAGCAGATCAGTCAGCGTGCTCACCGGCACCGGTGGCTCTCCCGTCACGAGTTGACACCGTGGCCGACGGTTGGGTGGCACCGGCCGCCCAACCGTCGGTCACGTCGTGGATGTGCGCGACTGTCAGGCGAAGTCGATGTTCTGCATGAGCATCGGAGCGTCGCCGTCGAACTCGTCGAGCTCGTCGATCGCCGCGGCGCGCAGCTCGTCCTCGGTGGGCGTGATCAGGGTGTCGATGCTCACAATGATCTCCTCGTCTCGTCGCGAGTGACTGATTCCCCGTCTTCCCATATGAATTGACGGTCAGTCACTAAAAACGTAAGGCCGATCCCTGTCGACGGTCAACCCCGCGTGCCCGACGGGAGGATCCGGTTCGTCGGGTCGTGAGACGTCACGTTCGAGGAGGCTCCCGGGGGCCTCCCGTCCGCGGCGCCGGGTGGTCCGGAAACCGCCGGGAGCCCGCCGCACATGCTCTACGCTCGGGGCGCGAAAGGGCCCTCGCCGGTCTGCCGGAGGCTCTTCGCGCGCCCCGACACACCCGCACGACGGCCCGATCCGTGGGGAGACCCCTGTCATGACCACCTCGTCCAAGCCTCCCGCGACAGCCGCCGCGCCGGCCCGATCCCTGCTGCGCGCCCACCGGGGCTTCCAACTGCTGCTCACCGGCGACACCGTCAGCCAGTTCGGCAGCCAGGTCACCATGCTGGCGATACCGCTGGTGGCCCTGAGCACCTTTCACGCCTCGGCCTTCCAGATGGGCCTGCTCACGGCGGCCTCCACCATCCCGGTCGCCGTGGCCGGCCTGCCGGCCGGGGCGTGGGTGGACCGGATGCGGCGCCGACCGGTGCTCGTCGCGGCCGACCTGCTGCGATTCGCCCTGCTGGCCTCGATACCGCTGGCCTACGCGTTCGGCGTCCTCACGCTGGCCCAGTTGTACGCGGTGGCGGTGCTGGCCGGCACGGCCACGGTGTTCTTCGACGTCGCCCACCTGTCGTACCTGCCGTTCCTGGTCGGACGCGACCGGCTGACGGAGGGCAACGCGGTGCTGCAGACGGCCAACCGGGGCGCCGAGTTCAGCGGCCCGGCGGTCTGCGGCTGGCTGGTCCAGGCGGCCGGACCGGTCGGCGCCCTCATGGTGGACGCGGTCAGCTTCCTCGTCTCCGCCGCCTCCATCGGCGCGATCCGGCGTTCCGAGCCGCAGCCGGAGCAGACGGCGCACGGCTCGCTGCGCCAGCAGATCGCCGTGGGACTGCGCTACGTCCTCCACCACCCGGTGCTGCGCGTGCTCGTCTCCAGCGGCGTGCTGCTGTGCCTGGCGACCACCGCACTGCTGGCCGTCCAACCGATCCTGCTCGTCCGGGACTTGGGGATGAGTCCGGGGCTCTACGGCCTGCTGCTGGTCGGGGACGGCATCGGCGGATTCGTGGGCAGTCTGGCCGCGCGGCCGGTGATCCGCAGGCTCGGGACCGCCCGCACCATCTGGGTGCCGAGCCTGGCCATCGTGCCCTTCGTCCTGCTGCTGCCCTTCACCGGCCACGGCTGGCTCATCCTGCTCTACCCGGTGGGCTCGTTCGTCTTCGCCGTCGGCATCTCCCTGCGCAACGTCGCCCAGCTGAGCTACCGCCAAGGCGTCTGCCCGCCCGAGCTGCTCGGCCGGATGAACGCCTCGATGCGCGTACTGACCTGGGGCGCCATGCCACTGGGCGGCCTGCTCGGCGGCGCGCTCGCCCAGTGGGCCGGCACCCGCGCCGCCCTGTGGGCCGTCTTCGCCCTGATCGTGCTGTCCCTGCCGCCGGTGCTCACGCCCGCGCTGCGCGGCCGGGACTGACCAGGACGACCGCGCGGCGGAGCGCCCCGGCCCGGGCTGCCGTGGCAGCCCGGGCCGGGCCGCAGCGGGTGCTACTTCTCGCCGAGGAACCCGACGACGGCGCGGCGCAGTCCGGCGCTGTCCAGACCGTGGGCGATGGCGTGCTGGCGGGGCGAGCCGTAGTTGCGCAACTCGTCACGGCCGACGCCGAGTCCGAGCACCCGGTGCGACAGGTCGCCCAGCGCGTCCACGACCTCCGGGACCGAGGTGCCGGCGAGGTACGGCTCGACCAGGACGACGGCCGGCTCCCGCTGGTCCGCGACGGCCGCCCGCAGCGCGACGGCGTCGAAGGGCCGGACGGTGGACGCGTACAGCACGGTGACGTCCAGCCCCTCGGTCGCGGCCAGAACCGCGTCGGCCAGCGGGCCGACGGCGATGACGACGGCCCTCGTGCCGTGCCGCAACCTGCCCAAGCCGCGGTGCGGACGGCCGTCGACGATGCCGTGGGCGTGCGCGTTGGACTGGTTCGACAGACGCAGGTAGACCAACCCGTCGCCGTCGGCCGCCTCCCGTAACTGCGCCTCGGCCTCGTCGGCGTGGCCGGGGACGTCGATCGTCCAGTCGGGCAGCGTCGACAGCAGCGCGACGTCACCGGGCGACTGGTGGGTGCGTCCGCTGTTCGCGATGTCGTAGGAGGCCCCGGCGCTGACCAGCACCGCCCCGACTCCCTGGTGGTTGAGGTCCAGCTTGATCTGCTCGAAGGGCCGCTCGACCAGGAACGGCGCGAAGCTGTGCGCGATCGGCCGCATCCCGGCGAGCGCGAGGCCGCCGGCGGCGCTGATCAGGAGTTGTTCACGGATGCCGAAGTTCAGCACCCGGTGCGGGTGGCGCTCGCGGGCGCCGTCGAAGAGGGCTGACGTCAGGTCGGCGGTCAGCACCGCCAACCGCTCGTGGCTGTCCAGCAGCCGCGTGGACACCTCGACGAAGCGCTCACGCATGATTCCGGCCATGGGGGTCCTCCTTGGGTTCACGACGGGGTGGGTCGGCCGTGGCGGGGTCGGCCGGCTCGGGGCGGCGACGGCCGCGGTGCGGTGCGGTGCGGAACGGGTGTCACCGCGCTCCGGTGTCACCGCACCCCGGTGTCGGCCACCACGAGCCGTGGAGCGCCGGGGTGCGGGGCGCGGAAGGCCGCCTCCAGCTCGTCGTGGTCCCGGCCGTCCGCCCGTACCGCCGACCAGCCCTCGACCTCGAAACGCTTCTCCATGCCGCCCGGCCAGCCGTGGCTCGCGGAATGGTTGTCGACCACGATCACGTGGAGCCGCTCCAGGCCGACGCGGCCCGCGTAGGCGATCGCCTCATGGTTGGAGCCCTCGTCCAGCTCGCCGTCGCCGATGAGGACCCACACGTCGGACGGAATGCCGCGGGCGCGCAGCCCCAGCGCCGTGCCCACGGCCAGCGGCAGCCCGTGGCCGAGCGAGCCGCTGGATATCTCGACGCCGGGCACGAGGGACCGGTCCGGGTGCATGCCGAGCGGGGAGCGGAAGGTGCCGAACCGGCGCAGCTCGGCGGGGTCGATGAAGCCCCTCGCGGCCAGCACCGCGTAGTAGGCCATGGGGCCGTGGCCCTTGGAGAGGAAGAACCGGTCCCGGTCCTCGGCCATCTCGGGGGTGACGCGCAGGACGCGGTCGTACAGGACCCACAGGGCGTCGACGGTGGAGATCGCCGCCTCCCGGTGCTTCTCGTCGCCCACCATCATCGCCATCAGCTCGCGCAGGTCTTCGAAGGTTGCCGTGGTCATCGCAGCGGGGTCTCCAGACGTGTGTGGGGCGGGCGGTGAGGTGGCATGGTCGAGCGGTCGGGGACACCGTGGCGTTTCGGCGTCCCGGCGTCCCGGCGGGCAGGCGGGCAGGCGGGCGAGGGGGCGGGTGCCCGGTTACCAGATGCGTACCCGGTCGGCCGGGTCCCGCCACATCCCGTCGCCCTCGCGGACACCGAAGGCCTCGTGGAACTCCGCGAGGTTGCGCACGGCGGCGTTGCAGCGGAACTCCGCCGGGGAGTGCGAATCGACCACCAGCCTCCGTCGGACCTCGGCATCGCGGGCCTTGAACCGCCAGACGCGCGCCCAGCTGAGGAAGAACCGCTGTGCGCCGGTGAGGCCGTCGACGACCGGTGGTTCGGCACCGTCGAGCGACCGGAGGTAGGCGCGGTAGGCCATGGTCAAGCCGCCGATGTCGCCGATGTTCTCGCCGACCGTCAGCGCGCCGTTGACGTGCTGCCCGGGCGCCTGCTCCGGCTCCAGCGCGTCGAACTGCGCGATCAGCGCGGCGGCCCGCTCGTCGAAGGCGGCGCGGTCGGCCTCGGTCCACCACTCCCGGAGGGCGCCGGTGCCGTCGTACTTCGAGCCCTGGTCGTCGAAGCCGTGGCCTATCTCGTGGCCTATGACGGCTCCGATGGCCCCGTAGTTCACGGCCGCGTCGGCCTCGGGGTCGAAGAACGGGGGCTGGAGGATCGCGGCCGGGAAGACGATCTGGTTCATCCCGGCGCTGTAGTACGCGTTGACCGTCTGCGGGGTCTTGGACCACTCGTCGCGGTCCGCCGGGGCGCCGAGTCCGGCCAGTTCCCGGTCGAACTCGAAGGCCGCGGCGCGCTGCGCGTTGCCGACCGGGTCGTCGCGGCGCACCGTCAGGGCACTGTAGTCGCGCCAGCGGTCGGGGTATCCGATCATCGACGTGAAGGCGTCCAGCTTCTCCAGGGCGCGGTCCTTGGTTTCCGGCCTCATCCAGGGCAGGGCCCGGATGCCGTGCCGGTGCGCGGCCACGAGGTTGCCGATGAGTTCGAGCACCAGCTCCTTGGAGCGCGGCGGGAAGTGCTCGGCGACGTAGAGGCGGCCCAGCGCGTAGCCGAGTCCGGACTCGACCAGGTCCAACCCGCGCTGCCACCGCTCGCGCTGCTCGGGAACGCCGGTCAGGGCGGTCCCGTAGAAGGCGAAGTGCTCCTCGGCGAAGGCGCTGCTCAACAGCGGCGCGGTCGTACGGACCAGCTGCCAGGACAGCCACGCCTGCCGGCACGCGACCGGCGTCCGCGCCCAGAGCGTGGAGAGCTCTTCGAGGAAGCCGGGCTGCCGGACCACGACTTCGGCGAGCGCCGAAGCGGGCGCCCCGATCCCTTCCCGCCAGGCGTCCCAGTCGAAGGCCGGGGCCAGGGCGTCCAGGCCGGAACGGTCGAGGAGGGTGTAGGCGCGCACCTCGTCGCGGGCCTTCACCCGGTCCCAGTGCGCCGAGGCGATCCGTGTCTCCAGCGCGACGACGCGTCCGGCGGTGCCGGCCGGATCGGTCGCACCGGTGAGCTTCAGCATCGTCTCGATGTGCGCGCGGTAGGCGGCGCGGACGGAGACCGAGGACTCCTCCCGGTAGTACGACTCGTCCGGCAGGCCGAGCCCGGCCTGGTGGAGGTGGACGAGACAGCGGTCGGGCCGGTGCGCGTCGGTGTCCACGTACGCGGTGAAGAGGCCGGTCGCCCCGCGGCGCTGCAACTGCCCCAGGACCCGGGCGAGGGCCGGGCCGGAGTCGGCGGCGGCGATCAGATCGAGGGCCGGCCGCAGGGGTGCCGCGCCGAGCTCCTCGACCCGCTGCTCGTCGAGGAAAGCGGCGTACAGGTCGCCGATGCGGCGCTCGTCGCTGCCCTCCGGCGTGTCCCCGGCCGCTGCCCGCTCCACGATCTCCCGCAGGTGCAGCTCGGCGCCGTCGCGCAGGTCGGCGAGCGATCCGGCGACGGCGCGGTCCTCGGGAATGACGGACTCGTCGAGCCAGCGGCCGTTGACGTGACGGAAGAGGTCGTCCTGCGGCCGCACCTCCGGACGTCCCCAGGAGAGGTCGACGTTCCTCGAGACCGCTTCGCGCATCGCAGATCCTCCCGTGTCGTGACTGCCCGTCAGACCGTATCCAGACTGTGCGGTGTCGGAACAGGTGGCGGAACGATGCGACGACGCCTCCCGCGGGTGTGCGCGAATCGGTCCGGAACGGGGTGTGTCCCGGCGTCGTGCGGTCGCCTACGATGCCTGACGGATCGCAAGCCGTGTGGTGACGAACGGGCGGGAGGCCCTGTGAGGCTGCGTGAACTGGGCTTCTCTGTCGGCGAGTTCTCCGACGGCTGGCCGGCCCGTGCCATGACGGCGACGGCGCACGAGGCGGTGCGCGCGGTGCTGTCCCCGGACGACGTGGACGAGCTCGTCGCCGACCGCGGGTTGCGGATGCCGGCGTTCCGGATGGCGCGGGACGGAAGATTGGTCAACCCCCGTCACTACACGCTGGCGTCCGGCTCCGAAACGACCTCGACCGTCGGGCAACTCGCCGACCCCGAAGGGATCGCCCGGCAGCTGGGCCGGGGATCGACCCTGGTCCTCCAGGGAATCCAGCGGTTCCACCCGCCGGCGGGCAGACTCGCCCGCTCGCTCGCGCGCGAGCTGGGCGCCCGGGTCTTCGTCAACGCCTACCTGACGCCGGACGCCGCCCAGGGTTTCGCCGAACACACCGACCCCTACAGCGCGTTCCTCGTCCAGCTCGCGGGCGCCAAGCGCTGGCAGGTGCGGCCCTCGGCCGACGCGCCGGTGGAAGAGGTGCTCCTGCGGCCGCTGGACGTGCTGTGGCTGCCGGCGGGCTGGCTCCACGCGGGCGTCGCGCTGCCCGGCTCACCCAGCGTCCATCTGACACTGGCCGTCAACCCGCTTCCGCTCACCGACGTCGTCACCGCGATCACCGAGGGCCTGATGCGGCAGGTGGACGGCGAGACGCTGCCCCCGCTGCCGGCGGATGGCGCACAGCAGGTACTGGAACGCGAAGTCGACCGGCTGGCCGCACGCCTCCGCGCCGCCCTGGTGGGCGTCGACGCCGGGGAACTGGCCCGCACCCTGCTGGCCCGCAACGCCGAGGGCGCCGAGGCGCCGGCCGACCGGGTCAGCACGGCGCTCGGCCTCGTACCGCCCGACGCGCCGACGGGCACCTGGGCCACCGGCGGCGACGGGGTGTAGCGCGGCGGGCCGGGCCGCACGGCACTGAGCACCGGG
>NZ_JBIVVI010000260.1:0-8611 GCF_044757675.1 Kitasatospora sp. NPDC091257 | reverse complement strand
CCCCTCGGCCCCCTCCAGGTCCAGGTCAAGAACGGCGTCGCCATGCTCCCCGACGGCAGCTCCATCGCCGGGTCCACGCTGACCCTGGACCGGGTGTTCCGAAGAGCCCTCACCGTCGGGAGGCTGACGCTCGGCCAGGCCGTGGAGTCGCTGTCCGCCACCCCGGCCCGGCTGCTCGGCCTGAGCGACTCGATCGGCTCGCTGGAGACCGGCAAGCTCGCCGACCTCGTCGTGGTCGACTCCGGGAGCTACGACCTCGTCGCCGTCATGCGCCGCGGCCGCTGGGTGCTCGGCGGCGAGACGTTCCGGCCCGTGAAGGCCGACTGAGCACTCATGCGGTACCTGCTCGCGATGGCGGCGTCGCCGGTGGGGAGCGCGGTGGGAAGGCGGTGCGACGGTGCACGCGCCCCGGGGGCCGACCCCGCTGACGGCCGGGTCGCCGCCCGCCTCGACGGCGGACGGCGACCACAGGTCATCAGACGGGCAGGACCCAGATCTGGTTGGCCTGGTTGACCTCGCTCACGCCGCAGCCGTCGACGATGATCGGGGTGGCGTCCGTGGTGTCGGACGCGTAGTCGTCCACGCACAGGTTCAGGCCGGTGTTCTGCAGGTAGCCGTTGCGCTGGTAGGCCCATTGCTCACTGGCGCGCCCGTCGCAGGGGTTCAGCACGGCCCAGTAGCCCACATGGCGGCTGTCGTCGCTCCGGTAGACGGCGTCGAGGCAGCCTCCGAGGGTGCGGACGGTGCCGTCGCCCGGCATCGTCCAGCGCTGGTTGGCACCGCCGTGGCAACCGTAGAGGGTGACGGGGTTGTCCGGGCCCGTGCCTGCGTACGCGTCGTCCAGGCACTTCCCACCCATGCCGGCGATCTGTCCGGTGGGCTGCTGGCCCGTACAGCCCGCACCGGGGGTCACGCGGAAGATCGCGGTGCCGTGCGCGGGGACGGAGGTGCTGATCGTGCCGGTGCTGGAGGACCTCGTTCCGGTCCACAGGTCCTTGACGCCGGCCGAGCACCCGTCGCCCTGGAAGCCGACGGCATCGAGCGTGGTGCCGGCCGTGATCGCGCCGGTTCCGCGGTTGAGCAGGGCGACGGCCCGGTCCCCGTTGGCCAGCGGGCGGGAGAGGACGTCGACGGTGCCGTTCCGGGAGACGACGCCCGCCTGCTTGCCGAGCGGGTCCTGGTCGATCGCGATGATGTCCGTGTTGGACAGCGTCGCCAGTGACGCGGCGGAGAGGTTGGGGATGTCGGTACTGAGGATCAGGGGCGAGGCCATCATCGACCACAGCGCGAACTGGCTGCGCGACTCCTCGTCGGTGAGCGCGTCACCGGTGATGAGGAAGTCCGGGTCGTTCCAGCTGCCGGGGCCCGAGTAGCGCGCGAGCTGCGAGTTGTACCCGTACTGGGTCATCACTCCTGCCTGGTTGCCGTCGTGGCTCCAGGCGTTGTGGGAGGAGTGGTACATCTTGACGTCGTAGCCCTCGCGCCAGAGCTGGCCGCTCCGACTCGCCTGGTCGATGACCGTGTACCAGTCGGCGAGGTCGGACCGGCCGATGTAGAAGTAGGCGGGCGAGGATTCGGAGAAGACCATGTCGCGACCGCTGGCGTTGGCCTTCATGGCGGCGCCGAAGTCCTTGTACGCCTGGCTGTAGCCAGCCGCGGTGTTCGCCGAGGCCGGCATGTTGCAGCCGTCGAGCTTGATGTAGTCCACGCCCCAGGACGCGAAGAGGTTCGCGTCCTGCTGGAAATGGTTCCAGCTGCCGGGGTAGCCGCCGCAGGTGTCGGTGCCGATGTCCTCGTAGAGGCCGAACTTGAGTCCCTTGGCGTGCAGTTGCCTGCCGAGCCAGGCCATGCCGTGCGGGAAGACCGTCGGGTCGGCGACGAGGTTGCCGGTCGCGTCGCGCGAGGCGGCCATCCAGCAGTCGTCCACGGTGACCGTGTCGTACCCCTTGGCCGCCAACTTCTTGTCGACCAGGGCTTTGGCCTGGGCCAGGATCAGTTTCTCGCTCACCCCCGCGTCACCGGGGTTGGGGTTGTCGGCGCGGCAGCCGAACCGTGCCCAGTTGTTGAAGCCCATCGGCGGCGTCACGGCCAGTGCGTTGCCGTTCGGGCTGGTGGCGGTGGGCGACGCGACGGCAACACTCGGAGCGAGGAAGGAGCCGGTCGACGCAGCGATCGCGGCGATGACCGCGGTGACGGATCGCCTGTGTCGGCGATAGGAAGCAAGTGCCATGAGCCATGTACTCCTGACTGGTTGTCGCGGAACCGGCACCCGGTCGCTCACCTGCTCGCGCGCACCTCCCTGTCGGCCGTCGGAGGGGCCGACGGGCCGCTCGGCGTAGCGCGCGGTACGGGCAAGTCCGCTCCGGATGCGGTGAAGTGACGGTCCGAGGCGCGGTCCTCGCCGTCTTCGGGTGACGCCGATGAGATGTCCGGCAGGCCTACGCCTGCGCCGACCAGTGCAGTGCACCGTGGCTGATGTTGTCAACATATGCGCTTAATGCAGCTTGATTAATCACTATCAAGCATCTTCGTCCATCTTTTGAGCATAAAGGTAGGGCAACATCGGGCAGTGCGACGCCGAGGCCCGCCGTGTGTCGAGAGGGGCCTCGGCGCGTCACCGTCCTCAGGCCCCCGGCGCCTTGAGGACGCGCAGCAGGCGGGAGACCTCCGCCGCCACGGCCGTCCGGCCGGAGCCCAGGTAACGGCGGGTATCGACGAGCTCCGGGTTGTCTTCGAGGGCGCGCCGCACGGCGCCGGTGAAGACCTGGTTGAGGTGGGTGGCGATGTTGACCTTGGTCATACCGTGCTCGACGGCGCGGGTCAGGTGCTCGTCGGCCACGCCGGATGAGCCGTGCAGGACCAGCGGGACCGGTACGGCCGCGCGCAGTTCGGCGATCAGGTCGAAGTCGAGGACGGCGTCGCGAGTGAGCATGGCGTGGGAGGTCCCGACGGCCACCGCGAGGGCGTCGACGCCGGTCGCGGCGACGAAGGCGGCGGCCTCGGCGGGAACGGTCCGCGCACCGGGGGCGTGCACGCCGTCCTTGCCGCCGACCTCGCCGAGCTCGGCCTCCACCCACACGCCTGCCGCATGGCAGCGGGCGACGACCTCGGCGGTGGCGCGGACGTTCTCCTCGTAGGGCAGCACGGAGGCGTCGAACATGACCGAGGAGAAGCCGAGTTCGACGGCCTCGGTCACCAGGTCCGCCGAGGTCGCGTGGTCGAGGTGGACCGCGACCGGCACCGAGGCGGTGCGGGCCGTGGCGAGCACGGCGGAGGCTATCGGGGCCAGCTGCCCGTGGTAGCGGATCGCGTTCTCGCTCAGCTGCAGGACCACCGGGGCACCGGCCGCCTCGGCGCCCGCCACGATGGCCTGGGCGTGTTCGAGCTGGATGACGTTGAAGGCGCCCACCCCGCGTGCGGAGTCCGCCGCGGGGGTGACGATGGCGCCGGTTCCGGTCAAGGGCATCGGGGGCTCCTCTGAGAGTGCAGGGGGTGGACGTCCACCAGCGGTCGCAGGCGGCGGTGGACGTCGGGGTCGAAGTCGCCGGCCAACGGGGCGCGCACGGCGGCGGCGGACAGGGCCACCGCCTCGGCCAGCCGCTCCGGCCAGGGGGTGGCGTCGACCAGGCCGAGCGTCAAGGCGGCCACCGCGGCGTCTCCCGCTCCGGTGGGGTTTCCGGCCAGGTGATCCGGCGGCCTGGCCCGCCAACTCGCCTGCGGCGTCACGGCGATGAGGCCGTCGGGGCCGAGTGAGGCGACCACCGCCCCGGCTCCGCCGTCGACCAGCGCACCGGCCGCGGCGACCGGGTCCGTCAGGCCGGATGCGGCGGCGAGTTCGTCGGCGTTCGGCTTGACCAGGTCGGGGCCGGCCGCCAGCGCGGCCCGCAGCGCGGCACCGTCCGCGTCGACCACTGACGGGACTCGGTGTGCGCGGGCCAGCCGCACCAGTCGGCCGTACGCGTCCTCGGGCACGCCCGGCGGCAGGCTGCCGGAGAACACCACCGCCGACGCCCGGGGCAGGAGGCCGTCGAGGTGGTCGAGCAGCCGGGCCCAGTCCTCGGTCGAGATCGCCGGGCCCGGTTCGAGCAGGATGGTGGTGTCCCCGGCGCTCTCGTCCACCACCGCCACCGTGCGGCGGGTCTCCCCGGCGATCGGCAGCAGGCGTTCGGGCAGGCGGGCGGCGGCGAGGTCGCGCCGCAGCGTCGCGCCGGCGGTTCCCCCGGCGAAGCCGGTGACCACGGTCTCGTGGCCGAGGGCGTGCAGCACCCGGGACACGTTGACCCCCTTGCCACCGGCCCGCTCGGCCGTCGACCGGACGCGGTTGCTCCCTCGCGGGCGCAACCGGTCGAGCCGGTAGGTGACATCGAGCGCGGCGTTGAGCGTGACGGTCAGGATCACCGGCCGGCCTTCCGATGCAGCAGGTCGAGCGCCAGCAGGGCGGCACCCTGACAGCCGGCCTCGTGGCCGAGTTCGGCGGGGAGGACCTGCGGCAGTGTCTGGAAGGTGAGCCGCTCGGCCACCGCTGCGCGCAGGGGTGTGAAGTACGGCTCGCCGGCCCTGGCGAGGCCGCCGCCGATCACGATGCGCTCGGGGTCCAGCAGCGTGATCGCGGCGGCCAGCCCGTCCGCGAGCGCCTCGATCGCCTCGTTCCAGACCGTGACGGCGGCCTGGTCCCCGGCGGCGGCGCGCTCGCCGACGTCCTTGGCGGTGACCCCGCCCTCCCCGGTGGCAGCGGTGTAGCGGCGGGCGATGGCGGCCGCCGAGGCGACGGTCTCCAGGCAGCCCCGGCCGCCACAGGGGCAGGCCGGCCCGCCGGGCCGGACCACCAGGTGGCCGAGCTCCCCGGCCCGCACGTGGCTACCGGTCACCGCCCGGCCGTCGGACATGACGGCTGCCGCGATGCCGGTGCCGACCGGGACGAACAGGAAGTCCCGGCTGCCGCGTCCCGCGCCGATCCGTGCTTCGGCCAGGCCGCCGGCCCGGACGTCGTGGCCCAGTGCCACCGGGACGCCCAGCTCCTCGGCGAGCCAGTCCCGGACCGGCAGTCGGCGCCAGCCGAGGTTGGCCGCCAGGACCGAGGTTCCTGACGACTCGTCGACGATGCCGGGCACCGCGATGCCCGCCGCCGCCGGGCGGTGCCGGTCGGCCAGTTCGCGGGCCGCCGCCAGCACCGTCTCCAGCACCGCGTCCGGGCCGCGCTCGGCTCCGGTGAACCAGCGGTCGCTCTCCCGCAGGATGCCGCCCTCGTCGGCCGTGCCGCCCTTGATGTAGGTGCCGCCGACATCGAGGGCGATCACTCTGGTCACGGCTGGGCCAGGACGATCGAGCGGGTCAGGTTGCGCGGCTGGTCGGGGTCCAGTCCGTCGGCCTTGGCGAGCTCCACGGCGAGGCGCTGGGCGCGTACCAGGTCGGCCAGTGGGTCGAGGGTGGTCACCGAGGTGACGGCGCCGATGCCCTGCACCTGCTCCAGCAGTCCGGTCGGCGGCTCGCCGAAGAACCAGACCACCCGGCCGGGGGCGGCGATGCTGATCGGGCCGTGCCGGTACTCCATCGCGGGGTAGGACTCGGTCCAGGCTCCGGAGGCCTCGCGGAGCTTGAGCGCCGCCTCGTTGGCGAGGCCGACTGTCCAGCCGGTGCCGACGAAGGTGAACTGGCCTGCGCTGACGGCGCCTTCGGGCAGGTCCTCGGTCAGCGCCCGCTCTGCCTGCTCGGCAAGGTCGGCCGGGGCCAGGTCCAGGTGGCCGCGCAGCAGGGCGAGCGCCGTGGTGGCGAAGCGGGTCTGCACCACCGACTTCTCGTCGGCGAACTCCAGGTCCACGACGGTGTTCGCGGCCGTGCTGATCGGCGTGTCGAGGTCGCCGGTGAGCGCCACGCTCGGGATGTGCTGGGCCCGGGCGAGGGCGGCGAGCACCTCGGTCGTCGTCCCGGAGCGACTGATGGCGACCAGCCGGTCATAGCCGCGGGCGGCCGGGAACTCCGAGGCCGCGAACGCGTCGGTCTCCCCGAGCCCGGCAGCCTCGCGCAACGACGCGTACGCCTGCGCGATGTACAGGGACGTTCCGCAGCCGATCACGGCCACCCGCTCACCCCGCTCCGGGAGCCCAGCGGGCTCCAGCTCCAGCACCCTGCTCCAGCACTGCGGCTGACTGGCGATCTCCCGCTCGACATGACTCATTCAGGACTCTCCTCGGTAGGGGCTCGGGGGCGGTGCTCGGGCTTCGGTCCGTCCCGACGTTCGCTCAGACTGGCGAGCCACAATGCTTGAAACTGATCTATTCATAGCCCAATACGTCATCTATGAGCAACGCTGGTGGCCAGCCGCCTTGGCTCTCCGTCGGCGCCACTTCGCCACATGACCGCGCGCCGTCGATACGGTCTTCGATCGATTGAGCAGTTTCAGTCACATGTCAAGCAGCTTCAGGGGGCCGGGTTGCCTCAACTCCGACTGCAACGCTTCGGTAACGCGGCTAGCCCGCCAGGAAGGCGGCGGTGCACACTCTGGTGACACTGATGCTCGATATTGACCAAATATCGCGCGCACAGCGCACCTTCGCGCAAACTGCACGATCCCCCACCAGGGCCGCCGCTGGGGCCGGCCCCAGCTACAAAGGCGGTATCAGAGATGAAGCGGCGTCTGCTCTCCTTGTCGGCGGCCACGGTGGCCGGAGCGCTCGCGCTGTCGGGGTGCAGCAAGGGATCGAATTCCGGTTCGACCTCCGCCGACGGCGTCACCACGATCAAGTTCGTCGCGGCCGACTACGGCTCCAACGGACAGAACCCGACCCAGGCGTACTGGCAGGGGGTGATCTCCGCCTTCGAGCAGCAGAACCCCAAAATCAAGGTCGACCTCCAGGTCATCAACTGGAACGACATCGACACCCAGGTCAAGACGATGGTGCAGAACGGCAACCAGCCGGACATCCTGCAGACCGGCGGCTACGCCGACTTCGCCAAGAACGGCCAGCTCTACCCGGCCCAGGAGGTCCTCTCCGCCGCCACCACGGCGGACCTCCTCCCCGCGATGGCCCGGGCCGGCGAACAGGACGGCACCCAGTACGGCATCCCGTTCATCTCCAGCGCCCGGATGTTCCTGATCAACAACGCCCTCTTCAGGAAGGCCGGCCTCGACCCGGCCAACCCGCCCAAGACCTGGGCCGACCTCACCGCGGCCGCCACCGCCATGAAGAACGCCGGCGTGGAGATCCCGCTCGGCGTACCGCTGGGCAGGGAGGAGGCCCAGGGCGAGGCGTTCATCTGGATGCTGGAGAACCACGGCGGCTACCAGGACGCCAAGGGCCAGTACGTCATCAACTCGCAGGCCAACATCGACACCTTCACCCAGCTCAAGAGCTGGGTGGACGCCGGTCTGACCGAGCAGAGCCCGGCCTCCGTCAACCGCACCGACCTGGCCAAGGACTTCGCCTCGGGCAAGGTCGGCATGCTCAACGGCATCCCCACCCAGCTGAACGACGTCAAGGACATGGACGTCACCTGGACGGCGCTGCCCGGCAAGGACGGCGCCTCCCAGGCCACCCTCGGCGTCGCCGACTGGGTGATGGCCTTCAAGAAGAGCGGCCACAAGGACCAGATCAAGGCCTTCCTCGACTTCGCCTACAGCAAGGACAACACGGTGAAGTTCGACAAGGAGTACAACCTGCTGCCGGTCACCCGGTCCGCGCTCACCGCTCTCCAGGCCGACCCGGACGAGAAGGCGCTCGCGCCGTTCCTGCAGATCCTGCCCACCGCCACCTTCTACCCGCTCAGCGACCCGACCTGGCCCGCCGTCTCCGCACAGGTCAAGACCCAGATCGGCAGCGCGGCCAGCGACCCGAAGAAGGCCCTCGACGCGCTCCAGCAGGCCGCCCGGCAGGCCGGCGAGTGACCGGCGCGACCGCAAAGGGAACCCCCACCGTGTCTTCTCGCAGCACCACGGACGTCCGGCCGGGTGCCCCCTCCCGGCCGGCCGCGCCGAAGGCGGGCCGGCCGGCCAGGCGCCGTTCCCTCTTCTCCCGGCTCGGGGCACTGCCCTGGCTGGCCCCTGCCGTCGTGCTCATCCTGGGCGTGGTCGTGTGGCCGGTCATCGAGATGGTCACCACCTCGCTCCACAGGATCGACACCACGGGCACGGACCACGGCCCGGCCGGACTGGTCAAGTACCACAAACTCTTCAGTGACCCCCGGCTGCCCGGCGTCCTCACCTGGACCGTGGTGTGGACGGTCGCCGTCGTCGGCCTGACCATGCTGATCTCGCTCGCACTGGCCCAGTTGTTCAACCAGAACTTCCCCGGCCGCCGCCTCACCCGTTGGGCGCTCATCGCCCCCTGGGCGGCCTCCGTGCTGATGACCGCGATCGGCTTCCGCTGGATGCTCGACCAGGTCGCCGGCGTGCTCAACCGCCTGCTGCTCGACCTCGGCCTGATCGACCACCCCCAGGCATGGCTCGGCGACGCCGCCCACGCCAGACCCTGGCTGGTCTTCGTCGCCGTCTTCGTCTCACTGCCGTTCACCACCTACACCCTGCTGGCCGCGCTGCTGCGGGCGCAGGGCGTGCCGACCGGCCTGTGCTACCAGCGGCTGGAGGACGGCGAGGGCGGATTCGTGCTGCACGCCC
>NZ_JBIVVI010000259.1:0-8620 GCF_044757675.1 Kitasatospora sp. NPDC091257 | reverse complement strand
CCCACGGCCTGCCACCCTCCCACCCACGTAAGGACCACCCACGTGCACGCCCACCCGACCGCACACCGGATCGAAAACCACGCGCTGATCGGCAACATGACCACCGCCGCCCTCGTCAGCAGGGACGGATCCGTGGACTGGATGTGCGCCCCGCGATTCGACTCCCCGGCCGTGTTCGCCTCCCTGCTCGGCACCGACGACCACGGCTCCTGGGACCTGGGGCCCGCGACCGACCGACCGCGCCCGGCCGACCGCCGCCGCTACCGGGGCGACTCGCTGGTCCTGGAACAGGAATGGGACACCGAGGACGGCACCGTCCGGGTGATCGACTTCATGCCCGTCGCCGCTCGGACCGGCGCCGACCCGGTGCCCCGCATCATCCGCATCGTCGAAGCCCTGACCGGCACCGTGACGATGCGCTCCGTCCTGCGCCCCCGATTCGGCTACGGCCGCACCACCCCGGCCGTCCACCGCCCGCAGCCGGACCCCGGCGGCCCGCACCGCCTGACCGCGATCGCCGGCCCCGACGCGATCTGGCTCGACAGCCACCACCACCACGCCGACACCGACAGCACCCTCACCGCCGAATTCACCGTCCGGGCCGGCGAACGGACCGCACATGTCCTCACCTACCGCGACTCCCACCGCGGCGCCCCACCCGCCGTCGACACCGACCACGACCTCGCCCGCACCGAGCGGTTCTGGCACGAGTGGGCCGACCAGTGCACCTACCAGGGCCCCTACCGCGAGGCCGTGATCCGCTCCCTGATCACCCTCAAGGGCCTCACCTACGCCCCCACCGGCGGCATCGTCGCCGCCCCCACCACCTCCCTGCCCGAGGACATCGGCGGCGAACGCAACTGGGACTACCGCTACACCTGGCTGCGCGACGCCGCCATCACCCTCTCCTCCCTGCTGCGCACCGGCTACCGCGAGGAGGCCCGCGCCTGGCGCGAGTGGCTGCTGCGCGCGGTGGCCGGCGACCCGGAGAACCTCCAGATCATGTACGGCATCGCCGGCGAGCGCGAGCTCACCGAGTCCTCGCTGGACTGGCTGCCCGGCTACGAGGGCTCCCAGCCCGTCCGGGTCGGCAACGGCGCCGCCGGACAGCTCCAGCTCGACGTCTACGGCGAGGTCGTCGAGGCCCTGCACCTGGCCCACATGACCGGCCTGGTCCGCAACGACCACGCCCACCACCTCCAGCTGCGCCTGATCGACTACCTGGAGGAGCACTGGCAGGAGCCGGACGAGGGCATCTGGGAGGTCCGCGGCCCGCGCCGGCACTTCGTCCACTCCAAGGTGATGGCCTGGGTCGCCGTCGACCGCACCATCAAACTCCTGGAGCAGACCCCCGACGACGAGCCCACCACCGGCCACCTGGAGCGCTGGCGCGCGCTGCGCACCCGAATCCACGCGGACGTCTGTGAGAAGGGCTACGACCCGGAGCGCAACACCTTCACCCAGTACTACGGCGGCAAGGAGCTGGACGCCTCGCTGCTGCTGATCCCCCAGGTCGGCTTCCTGCCCCCGGACGACAAGCGCGTCATCGGCACCATCGAGGCGATCCAGCGCGAACTGTCCACCGAGGACGGCTTCGTCCTGCGCTACCCCACCCACGACGAGAGCGGCAACAACGTCGACGGCCTCTCCGGCCACGAGGGCGCCTTCCTCGCCTGCTCCTTCTGGCTCGCCGACGACCTCGCCATGATCGGCCGGGTCCAGGAGGCCCGCGAACTGTTCGACCGGCTGCTGGCGCTGCGCAACGACCTGGGCCTGCTCGCCGAGGAGTGGGACCCGCGGCTCAAGCGCCAGGTCGGCAACTTCCCCCAGGCCTTCAGCCACGTCCCGCTGATCGACACCGCCCTGCGGCTGACGGCCTGCGGCGCCGCGTACCTGTCCGCCCAGCCGGACGGCCCGGCCGCCGACCGGGTCGAGCGGGCCACCGTCTAGCGGGCCACCGTCCGGGAGCCGGTCTAGCCGCGCTGCACCAGCTCGTCGTAGGTGCTGAGCACCTGGGCGACGGTGGCGGCCTCGTCCGGCCAGGTCTCGGCCTGCTGCCGGCCGGCCGTCACCAGCTGCTCGCGGCGGGCCGGGTCGGCCAGCAGGGCGCGCACCGCGAGACCGAGCGCCGCCGGGTCGCCGGGGGGCACCAGTACGGCGGCGTCGCCGACCAGTTCGGGGATGCCGCCGACGGCGGTGGCGACCACCGGCACGCCCGCCCGCATCGCCTCCTGCACCACCAGCGAGCGGGCCTCCCAGCGGCTGGAGATCACCACCACGTCGGCGGCGGCCAGCAGGTCGGGCACGTCGGTGCGGTAGCCGAGCAACCGCACCGGCAGCTTCTCCGCGGCCGTCCGCTCGCGCAGCACGCCCGCCTCCGGGCCGTCCCCGGCGAGCAGTACCAGCGGCTCCGGGTCCAGCGCGGACAGCTCCCGGGTGGCGTCCAGCAGCACTCCGAAGGCCTTCTGCGGGACGAGCCGGCCGACCGCCAGCACCAGCGGGCGGTCCGGGTCCGCGCCGAGCAGCGCGGCACGGGCCTCGGTGCGGGCGAGCCGCCCCTCGGGCATCGGCGGGGCCGCCACCGGGCCCAGCCGGGCGTCGGTGGCGCCCAGTTCGCGGGCCCGGGCGACCAGGTCGGAGGAGGCGCCGAGAACCAGGTCGGCGGCGCGCGCCACCCGGCGCTCCATCAGCCGCTGCAGCCGGCGCTCCATCCCGGTGGCCAGCAGCGCGTGGTGCGAGGTGACCACCAGCGGGGTCTCCGGGCGCAGGCCCGGGAAGCGGCCGGCGGTGCGCAGCGCCAGGTCGGACAGCAGCCCGGCGCGCAGCCCGTGGGCGTGCACCACGTCAGCGCCGGTGAAGGCCCGGCGCAGCTCGCCGATCGCGGTGGCGTCGCTGCGGGCGCCCGCGGTGGGGGTGATGTCGACGGTGTGGAACCTGGCACCCGTGCGGGAGAAGCCGAACAGCGCGTCCGCGCCGGCCGGCGCGCAGACCGTGACGTTCACTCCGTGCGCGACCAGGCCCTGGGCCAGGGAGCGCACGTGCGCACCGATGCCGCCGGTGCTGGCGGCCAGGACGAGTACCACGTGCAGCTGCCCCGGTTCGGGGACGGCCGCGGTGGCCCGGGCGGCGGAATGGTCCACGTCGTCTCGCATCCGACTCGATCAGGTTCGCGCGCCGCCTCGCGAGGATTGCCCGCCCGGCGGCGCTCGGGGCTGGAAAGCCAGTGTCCAGGCGCCACCATGCCAGGTCGGCGGCCCTCTTGGACAGTCGGCGCCACCGGGCGCGTCGCCGGTGTCCGAGGGGGCCGCCGGCGCCGGCTACCGGCGGCGCGGGGCCCGCGCGGCGGCCAACAGCTCCTCGGCGTGGGCGCGGCCCAGCTCCGAGTCCTCCAGGCCGGCCAGCATCCGGGAGAGTTCGCGCACCCGCTCCTCGTCGTTCAGCACCTTGACGCCGCTGCGGGTCACGGTGCCGTCGTTGGTCTTCACCACCACCAGGTGCCGGTCGGCGAACGCGGCGACCTGCGGGAGGTGGGTGACCACCACGACCTGGGCGGACTCGGCCAGCTTGGCCAGCCGGCGGCCGATCTCGACCGCGGCCTTGCCGCCGACGCCCGCGTCCACCTCGTCGAACAGGTAGGTGGGGACGGGGTCGGCGCCCGCGAAGACCACCTCGACGGCGAGCATCACGCGGGACAGCTCACCGCCGGAGGCGCCCTTGGCGATCGGGCGCGGCTGGGCGCCCGGGTGCGGGGCCAGCAGCACCTCCACCTCGTCCACGCCGTGCGGACCGTAGGCGACGGTGCGCCCGCCGACCTCGATCCCGGCCAGGTCGTCGACCTGGCCGATCGAGAAGGTCACCCGGGCGTGCGGCATGGCCAGTTCGGCGAGTTCCGCGGAGACCGCCTCGGCGAACCGTCCGGCCGCGGCGTGCCGGGCCCGCGAGACCTCGGCGGCCAGCTCGGCCAGCTCGGCCCGCAGCTCGGTCTCCCGGGCGCCCAGCTCGTCGATCCGGTCGTCGTCGCCGTCGAGTTCGGCGAGCCGCACCGCCCCGGCCTCGGCCCAGGCGATCACCTCGGCGAGCGAGTTCTCCTCGCCGCCGTACTTGCGCAGCAGCTGGGCCAGTACGGCCCGGCGGTCCTCGACGGCGGACAGGCGCACCGGGTCGGCGTCCAGGTCGTCCGCGTAGCCGGCCAGGTCGCCGGCCACGTCGGCGAGCAGGTAGCCGACCTCGTTGAGGCGGTCGGCCAGGGCGGCCAGCCGCTCGTCGTGATGGCGCACGGCGTCCAGGGCCCGGCGGGACTGGGCGAGCAGGGTGCCCGCGTCCAGCGCCTCCGGGTCGACCGGGTCGCCGGCCAGGGCGGCGTGGGCCAGGGTCGCGGCGGAGGACAGCGCGTCGGCGTGGCCGAGCCGCTCGGCCTCGGCGGCCAGCTCCGCGTCCTCGCCGGCCACCGGCTCGGCTGCGGCGATCTCGTCCAGGCCGAAGCGCAGCAGATCGGCCTCCTGGGCGCGCTCGCGGGCCCGGGTGGTCAGCTCCTCCAGGGTCGCGGAGACCTCGCGCAGGACGCGGTAGGTCTCCCGGTAGCGGGCCAGCGGCCCGGCCACCGAGGCGCCCGCGTACCGGTCCAGCGCGCCGCGCTGGCGGGCCGGGCGCAGCAGGCGTTGCTGGTCGGTCTGGCCGTGCACGGCGATCAGGTCCTCGCCGAGCTCGGCGAGCAGCCCGACCGGGACGGACCGGCCGCCGACGTGCGCCCGGGAGCGGCCCTCGGCGGAGACGGTCCGGCTGATCAGCAGCGCGCCGTCGTCCAGTTCGGCCCCCGCCTCGATCGCGCGGGCCGCCGCCGGGGAGTCGGCGGGCAGCTCCAGCCGGCCCTCCACGACGGCGCGTCCGGTGCCGTTGCGCACCAGGCCCGGGTCGGCGCGGCCGCCGAGCAGCAGGCCCAGGCTCGTCACGACCATGGTCTTTCCGGCGCCGGTCTCACCGGTCACGGCGGTGAAGCCGGGGGCGAGTTCGACCACCGCGTCGTCGATGACCCCAAGATCCCGTATCCGCATCTCGTCCAACACGGAGACGACCTTACGAGGTTCCGCCCCCGGCGCGCGACGAACGACAACGGCGCGCGGCAACTCCGTGCCCGGAAGTTCATCCCTTCCGGGAGTCCTCGGCGGCCACCGGCACGGTGCACCAGCGCAGGAAGAGCTGCGCCATCGGGCCGATGGCCAGCGCGTACGCGACGGTGCCGACCCCGGCGGTGCCGCCGAGCAGCACACCGGCGGTGAGGACCGTCACCTCGATGCCGGTCCGGAGAAGTCGCAGCGAACGGCCGGTGCGCCGGTGCAGGCCGGTCATCAGGCCGTCGCGCGGGCCGGGGCCGAGCCGGGCGCCGATGTAGAGGCCGGTGGCCAGGCCGTTGAGGGCGATCGCCCCGGCCGACAGCGCGATCCGGGCGGGCAGGGCGCCGGGGCCGCCGACGGCCCGCAGGGTGAGGTCCATGGCCGCGCCGATCAGCAGCACGTTGGCGACGGTGCCCAGGCCGGGGCGCTGGCGCAGCGGGATCCACAGCAGCAGGACGAGGGCGCCGCAGATCGTCACCCAGGCGCCGACCGACAGCCCGACGGTGCGCTGCAGACCCTGGTGCAGGACGTCCCAGGGGTCGAGGCCGAGGCCGGAGCGGAGCATCAGCGCCATGCTCACGCCGTACAGGACGAGGCCGGCGAACAGCTGCGGTATCCGGCGGCCGAGGGCGTGGGTGTCGCCGAACACCCGGACGGCGAGGCTCCGCCCGGCGGCCGGTGCGGGGGTGGTGGTGGCGGCCGATGTCGGTGTGGTCGTGGTGGCCAAGGCTTGCTCCTGCGGTGGTGCTGCACCACCGGGACACCCGGTGGTGGCGGCCGGCACGGCCGCCCTGCCATGATGGCCAGTCCAAAGCGGCCTTCTCCAGGGCCAATCTCTAGCAAGTGGACTTATTCAGCCATGGTCGACTGGCACACCACCGTCACCCCGCCCGCCCTGGCGCGGCTGCTCGCCACCGCCCGGCTCCCCGAGCCGGCCGCCGCCCGCCGCCCCGCCTACCGCACCCTGGCCGGACAGATCCGGCTGCTGGTCACCGAGGGCCGGCTGCCGGTCGGCGCCCGGCTGCCCGCCGAACGCGAGCTGGCCACCGCCCTCGCGATGAGCCGCACCACCGTCGCCACCGCGTACGAGACCCTGCGCGGCGACGGCTACCTGCGCAGCCGGCGCGGCGCGGGCAGCTGGACCGCCCTGCCCGAGGGCGCCCCGCCACCCAGCGAGGCCCTGCACCCCGTCCCGCCGGACGAGCAGAGCCGCATGCTGGACCTCGGCGTCGCCGCCCCGCCCGCCCCGCAGCCCTGGGTCGGCCAGGCCGCCGCCCGGGCCGTCGAACAACTGCCGCACTACGCCGCCGGACACGGCCACTACCCCACCGGCGTCCCGGTGCTGCGCGAGGCCGTCGCCCGCCGCTTCACCGAGCGCGGACTGCCCACCACCCCCGACCAGATCCTGATCACCACCGGCGCCATGGGCGCCCTGCACCTGCTCCAGCGGGCCCTGATCGGCCGCGGCGACCGGGT
Organism: Kitasatospora sp. NPDC091257; assembly: GCF_044757675.1. Taxonomy (NCBI): domain Bacteria; kingdom Bacillati; phylum Actinomycetota; class Actinomycetes; order Kitasatosporales; family Streptomycetaceae; genus Kitasatospora; species Kitasatospora sp. NPDC091257. The sequence continues at coordinate 2,033 of NZ_JBIVVI010000259.1, read as the reverse complement.
CGCCGTCGAGGCGCCCAGCTACGCGAACACCCTGCAGGCGCTGCGGCTGGCCGGTGCGCGCCTGGTCCCGGTGCCGTACGCCTGGACTCCGCGGCCCACCTGGGACCTCGACGAGTGGCGGCGGGTGCTGCGCGGCGCCGGCCCCAAGGTCGCCTACCTGATCCCGGACTTCCACAACCCGACCGGCACCCTGATCGACGAGGAACAGCGCCGCGAACTGCTGGCCGCCGCCCGGGCCGCCGGAAGCATCGTGCTGGCGGACGAGACCACCGCCGAACTCGGCTGGGGCGTCCCGCCCTCCACCCCGCTGCCGCGCCCCATGGCCGCACTGGACCGCTCCGCCCAGGTGGTCACCGTCGGCTCGGCGGGCAAGCTGCTCTGGGGCGGTCTGCGGATCGGCTGGGTCCGGGCCGCGCCGGCGCTGGTGCGCCGACTGGCCACCGAGCGGGTCTACAGCGACGTCGGCACCCCGGTGCTGGACCAGCTGATCGCCGCCGAACTGCTGGGCGAACTGCTGCCCGATGTCCGGGAGCACCAGCTGACCCGGCTGCGGGCCACCGCGCGGGCCTTCGCCGCCGCGCTGCCCGAACGGCTGCCCGACTGGAGCTTCACCATGCCGACCGGCGGTCTCTCGCTGTGGGTCTCCACCGGCGGCCTGTCCGGCGCCGCGCTGGCCCGGGCCGGGGAGCGCGGCGGGGTCCGGATCGCCTCGGGCAACCGCTTCGGCTCGGACGGCGCCTTCGAGCACCATATCCGTCTCCCGGTCACCGTGCCCGCCGCGACCGTCCCCGCCGCCGTCGAACGCCTCGCCGCCCTGGCCGCCCAGGCGGCGGCCGACGGACGGCTCGAACCGGCCGACGAGGCCCAGCCGCTGGCGGTCTGACAGCTCGTCAGCGACATGCGATCGGCCGGTGCGCGGCCCCGGGACAGGCGAAAGCCCCTGGCGCGCACCGGCCTCGGCGCATCCGGACGAGCCGCGACCGGCCGCCCACCGGCCTGCCGGTGGGCGGGTCTCCTGCCGGGAGGTGCTAGCAGTGGCCGGCCCGGCCGCGCCAACCCGTCACCGGCAGCGCGAACTTGGCCACCAGCCGGTCGGTGAACGGCGCCCGGTGCAGCCTCGCCAGCCGCACCGGAGTCCGGCCCCGACGGACCTCCACCCGCGCCCCGGCGGGCAGTTCGACCGAACGCCGCCCGTCGCACCAGAGCACACCGTGCGGCGTCTTGGGCTGCACCTCGACCGCCAGCACCGACTCCGGCGAGGTCACCAGCGGGCGGGCGAACAGCGCGTGCGCGGAGATCGGCACCATCAGCAGCGCCTCCACCTCCGGCCACACCACCGGCCCGCCGCCGGAGAACGCGTACGCGGTGGAGCCGGTCGGCGTCGCGCACACCACGCCGTCACAGCCGAAGTTGGAGACCGGGCGGCCATCCACCTCGGTCACCACCTCCAGCATCCGCTCCCGCGCCGCCTTCTCGATCGAGGCCTCGTTCAGCGCCCAGTCCTCGTGGACCACATCGCCGTTGGTACGGACGATGACATCGATCGTCATCCGCTCCTCGACCTCGTAGTCCGCGTCCACCACCCGCTCCACCACCACGGCCAGGTCGTCCCGCTCGGCCTCGGCGAGGAAGCCCACCCGGCCCAGGTTGATCCCGAGCATCGGCAGCCCGTGCGAGCGCGCCAGCTCCGCCCCGCGCAGCAGCGTCCCGTCCCCGCCGGCCACCAGGATCAGCTCGCAGCCGTCCGCCGCCCCGGGGCCCTCCGCCATCTTCTCGACGCCCTCCGGCAGGTCCAGGTCGACCGCCTCGGTCTCCAGCAGTCTGATCCGAAGACCCGCCTTCAGCAGCCCGTGCACCAGGGCCTCGACGCTGCGCAGCGCCGCCTCCCGGCCCGTGTGCGCGATCAGGAAGACCGTACGTTCTTCATCGCTCATGCCGCTGCCCTCTCCCTAACGCCTGCCGGGTCGCCCTTGGCCCCGGTGCGGCCGCGCCATACGGCATGACGGGCCGGACGCTCGCAAGGCACCCTACCG
>NZ_JBIVVI010000258.1:0-8624 GCF_044757675.1 Kitasatospora sp. NPDC091257 | reverse complement strand
GGCGACGGAGTCCTTGCGGGCGACGGAGATGTTGACCTGGCCGGTGGGGCGGGGGATCGAGGCCTTCCACTGGACGCCGACGGCGTCGAGGGTGGTGGTGAAGAGGCCGATGATGTCGGTCGAGGTGTTGGTGAAGAAGTAACGCGGGTACTCGTAACGGCGGACCACGCCGTCGACCGTTTTGGTGGCCCAGTTGGTGATGCGGCAGCCGTCGGAGTGGATCAGGCCGCGCAGGAACTCCCAGGGGTGGGCGTCGACGATCTCCTGCTGCCAGGGTTCCAGGGCTATCGTGCGCTCGTGCTTCTTGCCGGGGCCGTGTTGGGGGAAGTAGCACGGCAGGTGCTTCGAGTACATCTTGACGTTGTGGCTGCCGGGCCGCCGAACGCGGCAAGGGGTGAGAGCGGGGAAGACCTGCCTCATGGCCGTCTCGACCGCGTCCATGATTCCTGGCCACTTGTCGTCACAGGTTATGAAGAGGCTCGCTGTCCGATGCTGCTTCGGGTGGCTGATATGACCGTCGCCCAGGTAGAGCCCGAGCAGGTACGAGTACGCCGGGCGATTCAGGTCGCTGCCGTCGCAGTGCATGCAGGTGGAGCGTTTGCGGCCCGGGAGTCTGCCGTGCTTGGCGAGATCCTGGTGCCTCCACCAGGAGACCGTGCCGACAGGGATTCCGAGCCGCCGGGCAGTCTCGGCGGTGCCCGCACCGAGGCGGAGGAAGTGAACGGCCTGTTCGCGCACAGAGGGTTCGTGCATGCGGCCGAGTGTGCGCCATGTGCACGCGACGGTCCGGTGAATGCCCGAAACGCCACTCGAACCGGTGAAGATCACCAGCAACTGTCCAGTTGCTGGATACCTTCGATTCGAAGGGAAAGTGCCCCGAGTGGGATTCGAACCCACACTGTATGGTGTTTGAGACCATCGCCTGCTGCCGATTGGGCTATCGGGGCCTACGAATCGAAGCCCGCAGGCCCGATCCGGTAACTCAAACATACCGTGTCTGGGTACCCTCGTGCATGCAGTACCCCGCCGGAACTAGGAGCCCCGTGAGCACCGCCGACGAGCAGGCGCAGCCGCTTGAGACCGATACGCCCCAGATCACCCGGATTGTGATCGCCGAGGACGAGGCGCTGATCCGCCTCGACCTCAAGGAGATGCTCGAGGAGGAGGGGTACACCGTCGTCGGTGAGGCCGGTGACGGGGAGACGGCGGTGCGGCTGGTGGAGGAGCTGAAGCCGGATCTGGCGATCTTCGATGTGAAGATGCCGGTGCTGGACGGGCTCTCCGCGGCCGAGCAGATCCACGACAAGCACCTGGCGCCGGTCCTGATGCTGACGGCGTTCTCGCAGCGGGAGCTGGTGGACCGGGCGCGGGACGCCGGGGCGATGGCGTACATCGTCAAGCCGTTCTCGAAGTCGGACCTGGTGCCGGCGATCGAGATGGCGGTCTCCCGGTACGCCGAGATGCGGGCGCTGGAGAAGGAGATCGGGGACCTCAGCCAGCGGCTGGAGACCCGGAAGCTGGTGGACCGGGCGAAGGGCGTGCTGCAGACCAAGTTCGGGCTGAACGAGCCGGCCGCCTTCCGGTGGATCCAGAAGACCTCGATGGACCGCCGGATGACGATGGCCGCGGTGGCCGAGGCGGTCATCGAGGAGGGCGAGGCCCAGGACCGCAAGAAGGCGGACGAGGCCAAGGGCGAGTAACAGGTACGGGAAGGGCCCGGCAGAACGTTTCTGCCGGGCCCTTCGACGTGTGTACGGGCTCAGTCCTCGCCGAGGTAGGCCTTGCGGACGGACTCGTCGTGCAGGAGGTCGGGCCCGGTCCCGGAGAGGACGATGCGGCCGGTCTCCATGACGTACCCCCGGTCGGAGAGCGAGAGCGCCGCCTGGGCGTTCTGCTCGACCAGGAGGATGGTCGTGCCGGAGGACTTCAGCTCCACGATGGTGGACATGATCTTCTGCATCATCAGCGGCGAGAGCCCCATCGAGGGTTCGTCCAGCATCAGCAGCTTGGGCCGGGACATCAGCGCCCGTCCCATCGCGAGCATCTGCTGTTCGCCGCCGGAGAGCGTGCCGGCGGCCTGGCGCCGGCGTTCGCCGAGGATCGGGAACAGGCCGTAGGCCCGTTCGACGTCGGCGGTGATGCCGGCGGCGTCGGTGCGCAGGAAGGCGCCGAGGAGGAGGTTCTCCTCGATGGTCATCCGGGGGAAGATGTGCCGTCCCTCGGGGGAGTGGGCGAGGCCGAGGGCGACGATCTTGTGCGCGGGGACGGTCGAGAGGTCCTGGCCGTCGAAGGTGATCCGTCCGGCGGTGGGCTTGAGCAGGCCGGACAGGGTGCGCAGGGTGGTGGTCTTGCCCGCGCCGTTGGTGCCGATGAGGGTGGTGACCTCGCCCTGTTCGGCGGTGAAGCCGATGCCCTTGACGGCCTCGATCTTGCCGTAGGCGACGCGGAGGTCCTCGACCTCGAGGAGTGCGGTCACTGGTCGGTCTCCGTAACGTTCTCCGGAACAGCCGGGGTGGTGCCTTCGAGCGGGGCGCCCAGGTAGGCGGTGATGACGCGTTCGTCGTTCTGGACGGTCTCGCGGTCGCCCTCGACGATCTTCTGGCCCTGGACGAGTACCGCGGTGCGGTCGCAGAGGTTGAAGATGAAGCGCATGTCGTGCTCGATGACGAGGACGGAGACGCCCTTGTCGCGGATCGCGAAGACGAGTTCCTCGGCGGCCCGGGTCTCCTGGGGGTTCATGCCGGCGGTGGGTTCGTCGAGCAGCAGCAGGCCGGGTTCGGAGGCGAGGGCGCGGGCGATCTCCAGCTTGCGCTGCTCGCCGTAGGGGAGGTTGCGGGCGAGGTGGTCGGCCTTCTCGGCGAGGCCGGTGAACTGCAGGAGTTCCATGGCCTTCTCGCGGCTCTCGGCCTCGGCACGGTGGTAGCCGGGGCCGCGCAGGATGGCGGAGAAGATGCCTTCCCTGGTGCGGGTGTGCCGGCCGACCAGGACGTTCTCCAGGACGGTCATGTTGGCGAACAGCCGGATGTTCTGGAAGGTGCGGGCGATGCCGGCCTGGGTGACCAGGTGGGGCTTGGGCGGCAGCAGGGTGTCGCGGAAGCGGACGGCGCCCTCGGTGGGGACGTACAGGCCGGTGAGGCAGTTGAAGAAGGTGGTCTTGCCGGCGCCGTTGGGGCCGATGAGACCGATGATCTCGCCTTCGCCGACGGTCAGGGAGACGTCGTTGACGGCGGTGAGGCCGCCGAAGCGCATGGTGACGCCGGTGACTTCGAGCAGGGGTGCGGCGGTGGTGGTCATCGGGTCGGTCACGCCCCTGCCTTGGTGAGTGCGGTCGGCTCGCCGGTGGCCTGGGCCGGGAGGGCGGCCTCGTGGAACTCCAGCTGCCGGCGCCGGTTGGGGATGAGGCCTTCGGGGCGCACCCGCATCAGGACGATGAGGGCGGCGCCGAAGGCGAGGAGCTGGTAGTCGGCGAGGAATTCGAGCTTCTTGGGGATGAGGAAGAGCAGGGTGGCGCCGGCCAGCGGGCCGCTGATGGTGCCCATGCCGCCGAGGATGACCGCGGCGAGCAGGAAGGCGGAGTTCGGCGGGAGGGCTTCGGCGAAGGTGTACTGGTCGGGGGTGACGGTGTAGCTGACGTGGGCCTGGACGGTGCCGGCCAGGCCGGCCAGCAGGGCGCCGAGGGCGAAGGCGAGCAGCTTGAGCCGGAAGCCGTTGATGCCCATGGCCTCGGCGGCGGTCTCGTCCTCGCGGATGGCGACCCAGGCGCGGCCGATGCGGGAGTCGCCGACCCGGGCGAAGACCAGCACGACGACGGCGGTGACGAGCAGCATCAGCAGGTAGTAGTTGGAGAAGCGGCCGAGTTCGACGCCGAGGACGGTGTGCGGCTTGCCGAGGTCGAAGCCGAGGATCTCCAGGTCGGGGATGCGCGGGATGCCGTTGGAGCCGTTGGTGACCTTGGGGCCGGTGGTGCCGTTGAGGTTGAGCATGGTGATGCGGAAGATCTCGCCGAACCCGAGGGTGACGATGGCGAGGTAGTCGCCGCGCAGCCGCAGGGTGGGGGCGCCGATCAGGACGCCGAAGATCATCGAGACGACGGCGCCGGTGAGCATCGCGGCCCAGAACGGGAACTGGACGTGGATGGGCGAGGCGGGGGAGCCGGAGACCAGGGCGGCGGCGTAGGCGCCGACGCCGAGGAAGGCGACGTACCCGAGGTCGAGCAGGCCGGCCAGGCCGACGACGATGTTGAGGCCGAGGGCGACGGTGGCGAAGATCAGGATGTTGGTGGCGACCGAGGTGTACTGGTCGCTGGTCTGGGTGAACGGGAAGCCGGCGGCGGCGGCGAAGGCGGCGCCGGTGGTGACCGGGCGGTGCTTGACGGTCAGCGCGCGCAGCCGGGCGAGCAGGCCGGACTTGGCCAGGGCGGGGACGGCGAGGGCGACGAACAGCAGGTAGCCGGTGAAGAGTTCGCCGTACTCGGTGTCGATGCCGAAGGTGATCGCGAACAGTCCGGTGCCGAAGGCGAGGACGATCAGCAGCACCTCGACCCAGGAGGGGAGCGCCCGCGCTGCGGCCAGCGGGCGGTCGATCCGGCCCAGCCGCAGTGCGCTGTTGGCGAGGTGGCCGAGCTGGAGCAGCAGGACGGCGCCGGCGGCGATGGCGAGGCCGCCGGCGAGGGCGGTCAGGACCGGGGCGACCGGCTTGTCCGTGGGGACGGCGTGGGCGCCGAACCAGGCGGCGGGGGCGACCGGGACGAGCAGGAAGAGACGCTTGTCGAGGATCCGCAGCGGGACGGCGGTGCGGCGGTCGAGCGGCAGGGCGAGGGCGCCGAGGACGGAGATCAGGCCGCCCGCGGCGAGCACCCAGCCGCCGGGTTCGAGGTTGGCGAGGCCGCCGAGTTCGGCGGAGACGGCGGCGACCGCGTAGACGGCGACGGCGAGGGCGCCGGTGGCGGCGAACAGGACGGCGTTGTTGCTGCGGGTGGGGGCGGCCCAGCGCAGTCCGGGGACGCCCTGGGCGGCGAGCAGCAGGACGAGGGTGAGCAGCCCGGCGGCGAGGGCGAGCCACTGGAGGCCGGCCGGGGAGCCGTAGTACGTGAGGTCGCCGGGGAAGTCGGAGGTCCAGGTCCAGGACATGGCGGCGGAGGCGGCGGTGGCGAGGGCGCCGAGTGCGGTGACGGCGGCGGCGGCGCGGGCCGGCAGCGGGATGACCGGGGTGGTTTCGGTGCGGGTGGTGGTCATGGTGGTCACGCCCTGTCCGCGACGCGCTCGCCGAGCAGGCCCTGGGGCCGGATCAGGAGCACGAGGATGAGGAGTACGAACGCCCAGACGTCCTTCCAGGCGCCGCCTCCGAAGAGGTGCATGCCGGGCAGGTGCTGGATGTACCCGGTGGCGAGGGCTTCGGCGAGGCCGAGGGCGAGGCCGCCGAGCATGGCGCCGTAGATGTTGCCGATGCCGCCGAGGACGGCGGCGGTGAAGGCCTTGAGGCCGAGGATGAAGCCCATCCGGAAGTCGACCTGGCCGCTGCGCAGCCCGTAGGCGACGGCGGCGACGGCGGCGAACGCGGCGCCGATGGCGAAGGCCATGACGATGATGCGGTCGGTGTCGATGCCCATCAGCTTGGCGGTGTCCGGGTCCTGGCTGGTGGCCTGCATGGCGCGTCCGGAGCGGGTGCGGGTGACGAACCAGCCGAGGGCGAGCATGCACAGCGGGGCGGCGATGATCAGGAAGAGGTCGCTGCGCTGGATGGTGACGGAGCCGAGGCTGAACGGGTCGCCGGGGAGCTTGGGGAAGACCCGGGCCTTCTTGGCGTCCGGGTAGAAGGAGAAGACGAGTTGCTGGAGGAAGATGGACAGCCCGATCGCGGTGATCAGCGGGGCCAGTCGGGGGGCGTTGCGCAGGGGGCGGTAGGCGAAGCGCTCGGCGGCGACGGCGGTGAGGGTGGAGACCAGGATGCCGGCGATCAGCATGAGCGGCAGGGCCAGCCACAGGGTGGTGCCGCCGGGGAGGGCGAGGTAGGCGGTCAGGGCGCCGAAGCCGCCGACCATGACGATCTCGCCGTGGGCGAAGTTGATGAGCTGGACGATGCCGTAGACCATCGTGTAGCCGATCGCGACGAGTCCGTAGAGGGCGCCGAGGATCAGGCCGTTGGCCAGCTGCTGCGGTAGGTCGTGCACCGCTGGGCCTCCGTAGTGCGTTCGGGGGTGTCCGCGTGGGTGGTGGATGTGGGTGCGCGCGGGGGCACTCGTGGCGCCCCCGCGCGCGGTGGTGGTGAAGTGGCGCTGGTGGTGCTGGTGGTGACTGGGCGTCAGCCCTTGAAGGTGCCGGACTTCTCCACGGCCCACTTGCCGTCCTTGACGGTGTAGACGGTGAGCTGCTTGTTGGTGGTGTCGCCGAACTCGTCGAAGGAGACCTTGCCGGTCACGCCGTCGAAGCTGACCTTCTGGACGGCGTCGCGGACGGCCTTGCGGTCGGGGACCTTGCCGTTGTTGTCCTTCACGGCCTGCTTGACGCCCTGGATGATGGCCCAGGCGCTGTCGTAGGAGTAGCCGCCGTAGGTCTCGTAGGCGTCCTTGTAGCCGGCGGTCTTGTAGTCGGCGATGAACTTCTTGGCGGTGTCGAGGGATTCGACGGGCAGGCCGACGGCGGTGGCGTAGTCGCCCTGGCTCTTGGGGTTGAGCTTGATGAAGTCGCCGCTCTGGATGCCGTCGCCGCCCATCAGCGGGATGTTGACGCCGGCCTCCTTGAGCTGGAGGGAGAGCGGGCCGGCCGCGGGGTACTCGCCGCCGTAGTAGACGGCCTCGGCGCCGGAGCTCCTGACCTTGGTGACGATGGCGGCGAAGTCGCGGTCGTCGGGGTTGACGTGCTCCTCGCCGACGAGCTGGCCGCCGAGCTTGGTGAACTCGCCCTTGAAGGTGCCGGCCAGGCCCGCGCCGTAGGTCTTCTGGTCGTCGATCAGGAAGACCTTGGTCTTCTTGGCGTCGTTGTAGAGGAACTGGGCGGCGAAGGGGCCCTGGACGGCGTCGGTGGTGGCGGTGCGGAAGTAGGACGTGAACGGGCGCTTCTTCTCGCCGCTGGCCCACTTCTCGCCCTGGCTGAGGGCGACGCCGGTGTTGGCGGGGGAGACCTCGGCCAGGCCGGCGTCGTCGAAGATCTGCTGCATCGACTGGGCCACGCTGGAGTTGAGCGGGCCGACGACGCCGAGGACCTTGGAGTCGCCGACGAGCTGGGTGGCGTTCTGCTGGCCGGGGGCGGGCTTGCCGGTGTCGTCCAGGGCCTTGATCTCGAACTTGACGCCGGGGACCTCGTTGGCCTCGTTGGCCTTCTTGATCGCGAGGTCGACGGAGTTGCGGATGCCGAGGCCGAGGGCGGAGAGGTCGCCGGTGAGCGGGGCGTCGACGCCGATGACGACGGTGGTGGAGCCGGAGTTGGAGGTGCCGCCGTCGGCCTTCTTCTCTCCGCGGGAGCCGCAGGCGCTGAGGCTGAGGGCGCCGATCACGGCAATGCTCACGACAACTGCTGAACGATGACGCACGAGGGTCCCCTTCGGTTCAGGAGGCGCCCGCGCCTGAATGGCGGGAGCCGGAGTGCGCGGAGGGCCTGGCCCAATCGAATGGCGCGGTGACTGGCCGTGACTCTAGATGCCGTTGGGCGGCTCGGGCAGTGCTGGGAGCAGGCTGTGATTCTCTTGTTATGAGCACACGGAGCATTTGTCTCACGATGTGGTCGTTCTGGCTCGATCGACCCCGCGATGCCAGGCGTTTACGCGCTGGTAGGGCGATGTAAGGCCCAGAAATGAGGGTTGCAGCTGGCAGGACCGATAATCGGACACCTGTGTCCGATGCCCTGCTTTCGGCCTTGAGCGTCCGGATTTCGGACAAGGAGGGTGCGACCGGATGATCCCGGGGCGCCCGCGGGCCTCGGAACCGGCAATTGATCGGATTTCCTACTTGTTACGCAGCGTTACAGGGGCGGGTTTGCACCGACCGCGCCCGGACATGTGAAGGCCCCCTTGTCCAGACCAACGCCTGCCCAGGGTGGCGGAAGGTCAAACAAGGGGGCGGAAAAGGGACTTGATGTTGTCCGGAGTGAACTCGCGGTTCCGGTAGGGACGTTGTCGGGCGGGAGGGCGCGGTCGGAGCCGCCGTCAGAGGTCGCGCAGCATGCAGGTCAGCCGGCAGCTGGTGATCCGCCGGCCGGTGTCGTCGGTGATCGCGATCTCGTAGGTGGCCGCGGTGCGGCCCTTGAACACGGCCGTCGCCACCCCGGTCACCAGCCCGGAGGTGGCCGAGCGGTGGTGGGTCGCGTTGAGGTCCACACCGACCGCGTACCGGCCGGGACCGGCGTGCAGCATCGCCCCGATCGAGCCCAGCGTCTCGGCCAGCGCCGCCGACGCGCCGCCGTGCAGCAGCCCGTACGGCTGCTGGTTGCCCTCCACCGGCATGGTGCCGACCACGCGGTCGCCGGAGGCCTCGACGATCCGGATGCCGAGCTTCTCGCCGAGGTGGCCGCCCGAGAAGGTCTCCGGGTTCACGCCGAGCTTGGCGAAGTGGTCCAGCACGTCCTGCGGGACGTTCAGGACGGGGGCGGTGTCGGGAGTGGTGTCGGGGGCGCTGCCGGGGACGTCGAGGG
>NZ_JBIVVI010000257.1:0-8635 GCF_044757675.1 Kitasatospora sp. NPDC091257 | reverse complement strand
CGGGTTGCGGGCCTGGACCGGGTCCGGCGGCGGCACGAAGTACCGGGCCGAGGACTGGTCCGGCATCGGCACCGGCTCGCCCAGCGGACCAGGATCGAACGGGGGCACCGCCGGCGGCGCCAGCAGGGCCTGCGGGCCGAAGGCCGGCGCGGCCAGCCCGGCGGCCAGCAGCCCCCTCAACTCCTCGACCCGGGCGTCCAGTTCGGCCGTCCGCCGGGCCACCTCCGCCTCCCGCGACTGCTGGTGGGCGCGCAGCGCCTCGCGCTCGTCGCGGGCCGCGGCCTTCTGCGTCTCGCGCTGCTCCCGCTCCCGGCGGCGCAGTTCCGCCGCCTCGGCGCGCCACCGGGCCTCCTCCCGGCGCTGCTGCTGTCGCTGCGCCTCCGCCCAGATCGCCAGCACCCCGCTGCTCCGCCGCCCCGACACCGTCCGTCCACCCCATTCGCCTCGCGCCGACCGGCCGCCGCGGCACCGCCTCCCGGCTGCGCCGCCGACCGCGCCCGCAACAATAGAACGTGAACACCCCGCCGGGCCAAGCGCCGGTGACCTGCGGGGCTTTCGGGCGGGGCGACGGCGCCGGAGGGCGTGGCGGCCGAGGTGGCGGAAGCCGACGCGGGCCTGTCCGGCGGTGTGTCGCCGGACAGGCCCACGGGCTCCCGCGCCGTGCTGTCGCGGGGTCAGGAGGAGACGGCGTCGGCCTTCTGGATGGTCGCCCCGAGGTCGCACCAGGTGGTCGAGGTGCCGCCGGACTCGACGCGGTTGCCGTAGTGGGTGTAGTTGCCGTAGCCCGGCTTGTAACAGACGATCCGGCCGGTGAAGGCCGAGCCGACGCAGCGGATCGAGGCGCCCGCGTGGCCGCCGCTGCCGGTGAAGTAGGACGGCGCGTTGCAGCTCAACGCGGTCGTGGTGGCCGAGGCCGGGCCGGCGGCCAGGAGCAGGCCCGAGGCGGCGAGGGCGAGAGCGCCGGTGGTGGCGGCGGCACGCTGGAGAATGCGCATGGCTGTTCCCTTCCCGAGGGGGATCGTTCGTGAGGGATTCACTGACGAGGACGCTAGCCGTGCGTTTTGACGGGGTCACGTCGACCCGAGGGCCCGTCGAGCGGGGTTCGAGCGGAGGTCCGGCCGCCGCCCGCCCACCAGGGCCCGGAGGCTCCGCGGGAGCGGCCGGCCTGTCGGTGGCACCGGGTAGTCTCGACGGCTACCGACGGCAAGGAGAGACGTGACGATCCCCCCGCAGCACCCGGAGCCCCAGGGCCGCCCCGCCGGCTGGATCTCCACCGGCCTGAGCTGGCAGGACGGCCGCGCCCTGCTCGGGGCCGTGTGCGGAGCCCGGGTGCACGAGCGCGAGGTGGCGCCGGGGGCGGAGGTCGGCTGGCTGCTGGGCGGCCCGCGCCGCTGCGTCGGGGCCTGGCTGGCGGGGGCGACGGAGCGCACGCCCTGCCCGCACCACGCGGTGATCGATCCGGCCGGCGGGGCGACCCAGTGCCCGGCGTGCCAGAGCGTGGACCGCGGCCTCGCCCTGGCCCGGGACCAGATCCTCGACGACGGCCGCACCTACCTGCTCTACCTCGCCTGGTTCGGCGAGGGTCTGCTCAAGGTCGGCCTCACCGCCGAGCAGCGCGGCGACAGCCGGCTGCTCGAACAGGGCGCGTTGGCCTACGCGTTCACCGTCCGCGGTGCCCTGCCGGCGGTCCGGCGCGCCGAACTCACCGTCGCCGCCTCGGGCCTGGCCCGCGAGCGGTACAAGTCCCGCCTCAAGACCGAGCACTGGTGGTCGCACGGGGACGCCCCGTACCGCCGTACGGTGCTCGCCGAGGCCCGCGCCCAGGCGCACCGGCTGCTGGACGGCCATGCCGTGGAGCTGCTCGCCGACCGCCCGGTGGTCGACCACGTCGAGCGCTACGGCCTGGCCGGCGGCGCCCCGGAGGTGTACCGGGAGATCGTCGGGCTGGCCGACGGCGCGGTCGTCGCGGGCCGGCTCCGGCCGCCGGTGGGCCGGCACCTCTTCCTCGACCAGGCGGACGGCTCCGGCCCGCTGCTGCTGGACACCCGGCTGCTCACCGGCTGGACGCTCGGCCCGGTCACCGGCCGCGGTTCCACGGGCCTGACCCTGCGCGAGCGACTGCGTCCGCCGGAGCCGGACACCCAGGAGGCGCTGTTCTGAGAGCGTTCGCGGAACCGTTCCGACCAGCATGGTTGCGTAATAAAACCGCAAGGGCCTGACCTCGGCCTTGCGGTTTTAATTTGCTACCACTTTGGAGGCGAAGACGAGGGGCGCGGTGCAGACCGGCGCCCGCGAGCGGGCGCCGGCCGGTCGGTCAGCCGCTGATCAGGGCCAGGAGCTGGTTCGCGAGTCCCAGCGCCGGGGCGGCCGCCTCGCCGACGCTCTGGGCCAGGCCGGCCAGCAGCAGCAGGGTGTTGCGCCGGCGGCCCGGCTCCTCGGCGGCGGGGCTGGTCAGCACCGGCAGGGCCTCGGCGAGGCTCTGCCGGTCCGCCTCGTGGAGCCGGCCGTCCCGGGCCAGCTCGGTGACCACGGCGGCGAGCCGGGCGAACAGCGCGGCGACCTCCGGCGGCAGGGCCTGGTCGGCGGCCGGGCCGTTGTTGTGCTGGATGCCGACGTTGTTGCTGCCGCCGTGGATGGTGACCCGGTCGCCGTACTGGACGTTCGGGCGCTCGTTCTCGCTCACTTGCTGACTCCCGTGTTTCCCTGGCCGCCGTAGATGTTGACGCTGTCGCCGAACTGGTACTGCCGCAGGTCCACGCTGATGCTCTGGACGACCTGCTGGAACTCGGCCTGCGGGTTCTCGATCGCGCGGGTGATGACGGCCTGCAGCTCGAACGCCGGCTGCGCGGTGTGCCAGGCCAGCACCGCGGTCGGCGGGCCCGCCGTGTCCACGGCCAGCACGTACAGGTCGGGCCGGCGCAGCACCGGCCAGGTGAAGATCAGGAAGTAGACCGCCACGAGGATCAACGCGCCGACGACCATCCCGCCGGACCCGGAGTCCGAGGACGAGCCGCCGGTGGCCTGCGAGATCACGAACACGGGCACGAAGACGACCAGGGCGAAGGCGAGCAGCCGCAGGAGCGCGCGGCGCCGGCCGGGCACGATCAGGGCGGTGCCGACCCTGGCCACGTTGGCAAGCGGGTACGCCGCCTGCCCGATCCAGAGGATGCGGTTGGTGACCGCGATCCGGGTGGTGGTCGGGGCACCGGTGGAACCGCTCGCGAAGGCCGGCGGCGGTGCGGTGGGCGGTGGCGGCCCGAACGGGGCCGGTGTCGGCGGCCCGCCGGGCGGCGGCGGAACGAACGGGAAGGAGCCGGTCTGGCCGGCCCGGGTCGAATCGGCAGGATCGGTCGGCTGCATGGCCATGTCCCCCAAGACTGTCGTGCAGGGGAGGACAATGTGCCAGCATGTTCCGGGTCTGCACAAGTTCATTGTCGTGCCCGATAACTGACATATCGTCGGTTCGTATGCCCAGCCGACTGCCGACTGCCGACTGCCGACCGCGGGCCGTCAGCTCAGCTTGCCGCGCAGCACGCCCGGGCCGGAGCGGGCCCGGCGGGACAGCGGCGGGCGGGACGGGCGGACGTCGGCGCGGGCCGGCTGCTCGGCCGCCTCCGCGGCCCGCCCGGCCAGCGCGGCCCGGGCGGCGGCCAGTGCGACCCGGGCGAGCAGCGGGTCCTCCCGGACACCGGCCGCGTGCTTGGCGCTCTGGCAGGCGGCGCACCAGACCGGCGAGGCCGGCCCGTCCGGGTACACCATCTCCTCGGGCGGCAGATAGTGCCCACCGCACTCGACGCACTCGAAGACGAACCTCATCCGACGATCACCGTCCCGGATCCGTGGCACCGACCGCAGGGCGACCAGAACGTGTGGACGCTGGGCACCATGCTTCCTTCCTCGTCCAGTTCGACCGTTGCCTCGGTCTTCTGGGTCCCCCCGGACCCGCCGCAACCGGAACAGGACTGAACCTCGGGCATATGCCGTCCTTCCGTGGCGGAGCACCACCGTAGCGCGATTCTCCGTCAGGAAGCACCGCCCGCCGGGATCCGCCACCCGTACGGGTAGCGCGAACCACCGCCGCACGCCCCGCGGCAAACAGTGTCGGTCCCCGCCTGAGCACCAGAACGGGGGCCGACCGCAGGAGGGGAGTCGTCAGCCGCGGGCGGCCCGCAGGAACTCCCGGTTCATCGCCGCGATGCTGGGCAGCGGGATGCCCTTGGGGCAGGCGGTGGCGCACTCGCCGGTGTTGGTGCAGCCGCCGAAGCCCTCGGCGTCCATGGCCGAGACCATGTTCCGCACCCGGGCGGCCCGTTCCGGCGCGCCCTGCGGCAGCACGTTGAGGTGCACCACCTTGGCGGAGGTGAAGAGCATCGCCGAGCCGTTCGGGCAGGCCGCCACACAGGCGCCGCAGCCGATGCACTCGGCGTGCTCGAAGGCGGTGTCGGCGACCTCCTTGGGGACGGGTGTGGCGTGCGCCTCGGGGGCGCTGCCGGTGGGGGCGGTGATGTAGCCGCCGGAGCCGATGATCCGGTCGAAGGCCGAGCGGTCCACCACCAGGTCCTTGACCACCGGGAAGGCCGCCGCCCGCCAGGGCTCGACGTCGATGGTGTCGCCGTCCTGGAAGTGCCGCATGTGCAGCTGGCAGGTGGTGGTGCGCTCGGGTCCGTGCGCCCGGCCGTTGATGACCATGCCGCAGGCGCCGCAGATGCCCTCGCGGCAGTCGTGGTCGAAGGCGACCGGCTGGTCGCCGCGGGTGATCAGTTCTTCGTTGAGGGTGTCCAGCATCTCCAGGAAGGACATGTCCGGGCTGATCCCGCTGACCTGGTAGGTGGTCATCGAGCCGGGTGCGTCCGGGCCGGCCTGGCGCCAGATGCGCAGGGTGAGGTTCACGCGTAGCTCCGCTGGGTGGGGTGGACGTGCTCGAAGTCGAGGTCCTCGCGGTGGAGGACGGGTGCCGCGCCGGTGGCGGTGAACTCCCAGGCGGCGGCGTAGGAGAAGTCCTCGTCGCGGCGGGCGGCCTCGCCGTCGGGGGTCTGGCTCTCGGTGCGGAAGTGGCCGCCGCAGGATTCGGCGCGGTGCAGTGCGTCCAGGCACATCAGTTCGGCCAGTTCGAAGTAGTCGACGAGCCGGTTGGCCTTCTCCAGCGACTGGTTGAGCTCCTGCCCGGTGCCGGGCACCTTGATCCGGCGCCAGAACTCCTCGCGCAGCCGCGGGATCCGCTCCAGCGCCCGCCGCAGTCCGGCCTCGTCGCGGGCCATCCCGCACTCGTTCCAGAGCAGTTCGCCGAGTTCGCGGTGGAAGGAGTCCGGGGTGCGGTCGCCGTCCACCGCGAGGATCAGGTTGAGCCGGTCCTCGACCTCGGCCTCCACCTCGGCGAGCACCGGGTGGTCGGCGGGTACGGCGGGCAGCGGGTGGCGGGCCAGGTAGTCGTTGATGGTCGGCGGCAGCACGAAGTAGCCGTCGGCCAGGCCCTGCATCAGGGCGCTGGCGCCGAGCCGGTTGGCGCCGTGGTCGGAGAAGTTGGCCTCCCCGATCGCGAACAGGCCGGGGACGGTGGTCTGCAGGTCGTAGTCGACCCAGAGCCCGCCCATCGTGTAGTGGATCGCCGGGTAGATCCGCATCGGCACCCGGTACGGGTCCTCGGCGGTGATCCGCTCGTACATCTCGAAGAGGTTGCCGTACCTGGCCTCGACGGCGTCCCGGCCCATCCGGCGGATCGCGTCGGCGAAGTCCAGGTAGACGCCCTGGCCGCCGGGCCCGACGCCGCGGCCCTCGTCGCAGACGTTCTTGGCGGCCCGGGAGGCGATGTCGCGGGGCACCAGGTTGCCGAACGACGGGTAGATCCGCTCCAGGTAGTAGTCCCGCTCCTCCTCGGGGATCTCGGCCGGCGGCCGGGTGTCGCCCTGCGCCTTGGGCACCCAGATCCGGCCGTCGTTGCGCAGCGACTCGCTCATCAGGGTGAGCTTGGACTGGTGGTCGCCGGAGCGCGGGATGCAGGTCGGGTGGATCTGGGTGAAGCACGGGTTGGCGAAGTACGCGCCGCGCCGGTGCGCCCGCCAGATCGCGGTGGTGTTGGAGTTCTTGGCGTTGGTGGAGAGGTAGAACACGTTGCCGTAGCCGCCGCTGGCGAGCACCACGGCGTCCGCGGTGTAGCTGCGGATCTCGCCGGTGACGAGGTCGCGGGCGACGATGCCGCGGGCCCGGCCGTCGACCACCAGCAGGTCGAGCATCTCGGTGCGCGGGTGCAGTTCCACGTTCCCGGCGGCGATCTGCCGGGAGAGCGCCTGGTAGGCGCCGAGCAGCAGCTGCTGGCCGGTCTGGCCGCGGGCGTAGAAGGTCCGGGAGACCTGCACGCCGCCGAAGGACCGGGTGTCGAGCAGGCCGCCGTACTCGCGGGCGAAGGGCACGCCCTGGGCCACGCACTGGTCGATGATCTCCACCGACACCTGGGCCAGCCGGTGCACGTTGGACTCGCGGGCGCGGAAGTCGCCGCCCTTGACGGTGTCGTAGAACAGCCGGCGGATCGAGTCGCCGTCGTTGCGGTAGTTCTTGGCCGCGTTGATGCCGCCCTGGGCGGCGATCGAGTGGGCGCGCCTGGGGGAGTCCTGGAAGCAGAACTGGACGACGTGGTAGCCCTGTTCGGCCAGGGTGGCGCCGGCCGCGCCGCCGGCCAGGCCGGTGCCGACCACGATCACGGTGTGCTTGCGCCGGTTGGCCGGGTTGACCAGCTTGGCGTCGAACCGCCGCTGGTCCCAGCGCTGTTCGATCGGGCCGGCGGGGGCCCTGGTGTCGGCGACCGGCTCGCCGAGGGTGTACTCCAGGTAGCTCATGTCAGCACTGCTCACTTCACCACTGCTCACTTCACGACTCCGGTCATCACGGCCACGGGGACGGACAGGAACCCGGCCGTCAGCACCAGGGCCAGGCCGTTCGCGATCAGCTTGAGCGCCCGGTCGCGGCGGGCGTTGTTGGCGCCGAGGGTCTGTGCGGCGCTCCAGAACCCGTGTCGGACGTGCAGGCCGACGGCCAGCATCGCGACGACGTAGAACACGTCGACGTACCAGCGGCCGAAGGAGGCCACGATGTTCTGGTACGGGTGGCCGTGCTCGGCGGCCGGGTTCACGGTCAGCGTGGTGAGGTCCAGGACGTGCCAGACGATGAACAGCGCCAGGATCACCCCGCCCCAGCGCATGGTCCTCGTCGCGTAGCTCGCCCGGCGGCGCTTGTGCACGTACCGGCTCGGGCGGGCGGCCAGGTCGCGGCGGCTGAGCTGGTACGCGGAGACGCCGTGCAGCACCACGGCGGCCAGCAGGCCGGCCCGGGCGATCCACAGGAACCACTCGTGGCCCAGGAAGGGCTGCCCGATGGTGCGCAGCCAGGCCGCGTAGCCGTTGATGTCGTCCGGGCCGAAGAACACCTTGAGGTTCCCCAGCATGTGTGCGACCAGGTACAGCAGCATGGCCAGTCCGGTGACGGCCATGACCGCCTTCTTGCCGACGGTCGACCGCCACAGGGTCGCCAGGGTGGACGGGTGCCGGGCCGTCCGAGTCGCGGTTGTCATGGCTGCAACGGTAGGGACGGTGGGTCGGGTGCGTCCAAGACATGATGCGGCTCGTGACGATAGGCACTGACTATCGATGCGGCCTATCCTGGCCCTGTGCAGCTCCAGCAACTCCGCTACTTCCTGGCCGTCGCCGAGACCCGGCACTTCACCCGGGCCGCCGAGGCGGCACACGTCGCCCAGCCGTCGCTCTCGCAGCAGATCCGTTCGCTGGAGCGGGAGTTGGGTGCCGAACTGTTCCACCGCACCCGGGGCAACATCGCGCTGACCGACGCCGGGGACGCCCTGCTGCCGCTGGCCCGGCGCATCCTCGCGGACACCGAGAGCGCCCGGCTGGCCGTGCAGGAGACGGTCCAGCTGCGCCGCGGCCGGGTCCGGCTGGGCGCGCCGCCGAGCCTGTGCACCAGCCTGGTGCCGGACGTGCTGCGGGTCTTCCGGGACCGCTACCCGGGGGTGACGCTGGTGGTCCGGGAGGGCGGCTCGCGCGATCTGGTCGGCTGGCTGGCGGCGGGGGAGCTGGACCTCGCGCTGATCATCACCCGGCCGGGCGGGGAACAGGAGCCCGCGCCGGCGGTCACCGAACTGCTGCACGAGGAACTGGTGCTGGTCGCCGCCGAGGGGCGGGCCCGGCGCAAGGTCCGGGTGACGGAGCTGAAGGACCGGCCGCTGGTGATGTTCCGGGAGGGCTACGACGTCCGGGAGGCGACCCTGGCGGCCTGCCGGGCGGCCGGGTTCGAGCCGCGGTTCGCGGTGGAGGGCGGCGAGATGGACGCGGTGCTGGGCTTCGTCCGGGCCGGGCTCGGCCCCGCCGTCGTCCCCGGCATGGTGGCCGCCCGCTCCGGCCTCGCGGTCACCGGGTTCGCCGGGCCCGGCCTCGGCCGCACCATCGCCGTCGCGCACGGCCACGAGGTGCCGCCCACCCGCGCGGCGGAGGCGCTGCGGGAGACCCTGTTGGCGCACCTGCGCGACGCCGCACGCGACGGCGAACTGCCGCCGGGCACCCGGCTGTTGCTGCCGTGAGACCCGTCGCGAGGCGGAGGACGGGGGTCGGGTGCGGGTAGCCGGAGGACGGCC
>NZ_JBIVVI010000256.1:3799-8661 GCF_044757675.1 Kitasatospora sp. NPDC091257 | reverse complement strand
CTCTACCGGCTCGCCGGCGGCCTCGCCGAGGCCAACGCCGGGCACCCGACGGACACCTTCACCCTGCGCCGGGTGTGACCCGGGTGCCGGCGGCCGCGACGGCGTGCGGCCCGCGCGGCGCGCGCCGTCACTGCTCCCGGCCGCCGTCACTCGCCCGAGTGACGGTGGCTTGAGCCGTGCAATGCGTTTGCAACACGCTGCTGCTCGCGCATAGTGAGATCTACTGGACCGAGCGCTCCGAGGAGCACATCGCCAGGCACGGAGTGGATCCGGAGGAGGTCGAGGACGTCGTGTTCTGCCGCCCTCACTGGTTCTCGGGCGGCCGTCAGGGACGACCCTGTGCCACGGCGTGACGCGGTCCGTGCGGTACCTGTTGGTGGTGTTGGCGCGGAGCGCGGCGGTGCCGTCGGCGTGGTACTGCGCCACGGCCCGCGACATGACAGCCGCCGAGAGGCGCTTGTTCCTCAAACGGACGAGTTGAAGGTGACGGATGACTGACAACGGTGCGGACCTCGAAGCGATCGCCGAGTACTACGAGACGCACGAGCTGAGCGAGGACGAGATCATGAGTGCCGAGCCGGGAGAGCCGGTGGCGGCCGAGTCGGTGATGATCACCACCTCGCTGCGGCTGCCCAAACCGGTGATGGACGAGGTTCGGCGCCGTGCGCGGGAGCGGGGGCTGAAGCCGACGGCGATCATGCGGGAGTGGATCGAGGCCGCCATCGCCGACGTCGACGAGCCGGTGCCGCTCAGCGTGATCACCGCCGCGGTCGCCGAGTACCAGCACCGCAAGGCCTCGTGAGGCTCAGGCGGTGAGGGCCGGGGCCGCCGCTTCGGCGGCCCGCAGGGCCTCGTCGTGGCGCTGCAGGAGGAGGGCCGCCACCTCGGGGGACGGGCCGAGGACCGGGGCCAGCACATCCGCCCCGGCCTCCTCGGCGGCGGCCGCGATGCGGTCGGGGAGCAGGCCCGGAGCCAGCAGGTAGGGGGCGACGGCGGTGTGCTCGGAGCCCGCGGCGCGCAGGGCGGCGAGGGCGTCGGGGACACGCGGGCCCGCGGCGGAGGCGTACGCGACCTCGACGGCGGCCCAGCCCCGGGTGCGGCGCCACTCGGCGGCGACCGCGCGGGTCGCGGCGTCGGCGGCCGGGTCCGAGGAGCCGGCCGCCGCCAGCACGACGCCGGTACGGGCTCGGACGGCGGGCGAGCCGAGCGCCGGAGCGGCCTCGGCGAGGCGGCGGTCCAGGGCGGCGAGCAGCAGGGGCGAGGGGCCCAGCACGTCCGCGACCGGCAGCCGGGAGCCGGCGGCGCGCAGCGCGGCCGGGATGTCGTGCTTGGCGTGGAACGCCCGGTTGAGCAGCAGCGGCACCGCCACCGCGTCCGCCAGCCGCCCGACCACCTGCGGGATCCGCGGCGCGCAGTGGTCCAGATAGGCGGTGGCGACCTCGATGCCGGCCCGCTGCGCCCGCACCTCCTCCACGAGCGCGGCCACCGTCGCGGCGTGGCGCGGGTCGCGGCTGCCGTGGGCGATCAGGAGGAGGGCGGGCATCAGCGGTGCCTCACTTGCTCGTGGTGAGGAGGCCGCGGTTGCGCAGGGCGCGGCGTTCGACGGGGGTGAAGACGAGGAGTTCGATGGTGATGCCGACGAAGAGGATGAGGATGATGCCGAGGAGGACGCCGGACATGTCGGAGAATTCGCGTTGGTCCTCCAGGTAGCGGCCGAGGCCGCGGCCGAGGTCGGGGGAGGAGGCGACGAGTTCGGCGGCCATCAGGGAGCGCCAGGAGAAGGCCCAGCCCTGTTTGAGGCCGGCGAGGTAGCCGGGCAGGGCGGCGGGGACCAGGACGTGGCGGGCGCCGTTGAGGCCGGTGGCGCCGAGGGTGCGTCCGGCGCGCAGGAACAGCGGGGGGACCTGGTCGATGCCGGCGACGAGGCCGTTGGCGATGGAGGGGACGGCGCCGAGCAGGATGACGGCGTACATCATGGAGTCGTTGATGCCGAGCCAGATGACGGCGGCGGGTACCCAGGCGACGGAGGGCAGGGACTGCAGGCCCTGCAGGACCGGGCCGATGGCGGTGCGCACGGGTCTGATGCGGGCGACGACCAGGCCGATGGGGGTGCCGATGAGCACGGCGAGGAGGAAGCCGGACAGGCCGCGCCAGACGCTGGTCCAGATGATGGAGAACAGCGTGCCCTGGTACCAGAGGTCCTGGGCGGAGCGCCACACGTCGGCGGGGCTGGGCAGCGTGTAGGCGGAGGTGAGTTCCAGGCTGTACGCGCCCTGCCAGAGCGCGAGGACGACGAGGACGGCGACCAGCGGCGGCAGGGCCTTGCTCCGCAACGCCTCGCCGAGGGAGCCGCGTTGTGCGGTGACGGTGTCGAGGGCGTCCAGGCCCGCGCCGACGCCGGCGGTGTCGCTCGCGCTTTGCGGGACCCTGTCGTTCTTGTCCAGGGCGGGGGTGGTGTCAGTGCTGGCCATGGCGACGGATCTCCCCACGCAGTTCTTCGGTGATCTCGATGGACAGGTCGGCGACGCCGGCGGATTCGATGCGGCGGGGCTGGGGCAGGTCGATCCGCCATTCGCGGGCGACGCGGCCGGGGCGGGAGGAGAGGAGGACGACGCGTTGGGCGAGGCGGACGGCTTCGCGGACGTTGTGGGTGACGAAGAGGACGGTGAGTTGTTGTTCGGCCCAGATGCGGGTGATCTCGTCGTGGAGGACGTCGCGGGTGATGGCGTCGAGGGCGGCGAAGGGTTCGTCCATGAGGAGGACCTGGCTGCCCTGGGCGAGGGCGCGGGCCATGGCGACGCGTTGGCGCATGCCGCCGGAGAGTTCGTGGACGCGTTTGCCGTGGGCGCCGTCGAGGCGGACGAGTTCGAGGAGGCGTTCGGCTTCGGGGCGGCGTTCGGGGCGGGGGACGCCGGCGAGTTTGAGGGCGAGTTCGATGTTCTTGCCGGCGGTGAGCCAGGGGAAGAGGGCGTGTTCCTGGAACATGAGGGCGGGGCGGCCGCCGGGCACCTGGATGTCGCCGGCGGTGGGTTTGTCGAGGTCGGCGACGAGGTTGAGCAGGGTGGACTTGCCGCAGCCGGAGGCGCCGAGCAGGGTGACGAACTCTCCGGGGGCGACGTCGAGGGTGATGTCGTCCAGGACGTGGGTGCTCGCGTTCCCACGGCCGAAGGACTTGTGCACGTGCGAGATCCGGACGGCGGGCGTGCCGTCGGCCGCGGCGAGGACGGCCGCGTCGGTGGGGTCGGCCGAGGTGGTCAGTGCCGGGGTCATCCGGGCACCTCCTGCGTCAGTGGTCGGGCTGGCGGGAGAGTCGGAGCCGGGGTCCGGGCCCCGCCCGCGGCGGCGGGCATCGATCGGGGATCGACCGGGCGGGCGGGGCCGGACCTCGGAGTTACTTGGAGCCGAGTCCGGCGTCCGCCACGGCGGGCTGGCCCTTGGCCGCGAGGACCTTGTTCAGCAGGGTGAGGTCGTAGATGCCGTTCAGGTTGGGCTTCTTGAGGAGCCCGGCGGTGACGGCGTGGTCGGCCTCGGCCTGGAGGGTGCTCGCCAGCGGGTCGTCCAGGAAGTCGATGTCGGCCCAGGCCGGGTCGAGGATCGCCGGCTCCAACGCGTTGCCGGCCTCCTTCTTGATGGCCTCGTTGGCGTCGGCCTTGGCCTTGTCCGGGTTGGCCTTGATGAAGGCGTTGGTGTTCACCGAGCCGCGCAGGACGGCCTCCACCACGTCCGGGTGCTCCTTGAGGAACTTCTGGGAGACGATGATGTTGGTGATCACGAACTTCTTGTCCGGCCAGACGTCCTTCTCGTTGAGCAGGACCTTCGCGCCGAGGGTGACGAGCTTGGAGGCCGTGGGCTCGGGCACCCAGGCGCCGTCGATGGAGCCCTGCTTGTAGGCGTCGGGGGTGACCTTGTTGTCGGTGCGCACCACCGAGACGTCGCCCGCGCCGGAGGCCGCGTCGACCTTGAAGCCCTTGCCCGCGAGGTAGTTGAGCAGCGCCACGTCCTGGGTGTTGCCCAGCTGCGGGGTGGCGATCTTCTTGCCCTTGAGGTCGTCCAGCGAGGAGACCTTCTCGGGGTTGACGACGAGTTTGACGCCGCCGGAGGCGGAGCCGCCGATGATCTTCAGGGACTGACCGTCGGACTTGGTGTAGCCGTTGATCGCGGGGGAGGGGCCGATCCAGCCGATGTCGATGGAGCCGGCGTTGAGCGCCTCGATCTCGGCGGGTCCGGCGTTGAAGACCTGGGTCTTGATCTGGGTGGCGCCCAGCTCCTTCTGGAACAGCCCCTCCTGGAGGCCGACCAGCGGGGTGCCGTGGGTGAGGTTGGAGAAGTAGCCGATCTTCACCGTGTCCGCGGACAGCTTGGCGCCGGTGGCCGAACCGGCCGCGGTGGCGGCGGTGTTGGCCTTGTCATCGGCCTTGGAGCCGTAGCTGCAGGCGGACAGCAGGGCGGCGGCGGTCAGACCGGCGACGGCGGTCGCGGCGGTGCGTCTGATCCGGCCGGCGTTCGGGCGAAGGCGGGTATGCGAAGGCGTCGGGTTCGGTGCCATGGTGGAGTCCTGTTCACGGACGGACCGTCAGAAAGCGGTCCGGGACGGACGATCTGAAGGTGGCGCTGCGGCAACGGGGTGCCGGGGCAAGCCGGGCGGCTGTGGGGGAAGAACAGCCCGGTGACAGGGCGTTCTCAGCCCTGTCGGCCCGCACATCGCGTCAGGCCGCCCTGGCCGCTGCCGAGGACGCCGCTGCCGATGCGGCCGCCTTCCTTGTCCATGCCCGAGAAGGCCTCGCTGGGCATCAGACCCAGTCCTCCTCTGTGGTGTCCGTGGCGCGTACGGTGTCGAACGCTTCGCCGGCCATGCCGGCGGT
>NZ_JBIVVI010000256.1:1692-3700 GCF_044757675.1 Kitasatospora sp. NPDC091257 | reverse complement strand
TGCCCGAGAAGGCCTCGCTGGGCATCAGACCCAGTCCTCCTCTGTGGTGTCCGTGGCGCGTACGGTGTCGAACGCTTCGCCGGCCATGCCGGCGGTGAGGGTGGTGCCGTCCGCCGGGTCGATCAGGAGGAACGAGCCGGTGCGACGGTTGTCGGTGTAGGCGTCGAGCGCCAGCGGTTCGGCGGTGCGCAGGAGCACGTGGCCGATGTCGTTGACGTTCAACCCGTCGGCGCCGGAGCGCTGTTCGAGAGTGTCGATGTCGATGCGGTAGGAGATCGCCTTGACCAGCGCGCGCACCGTGCGGGTGGTGTGCTTGAGGAGGACCTTGTCGCCGGCGCGCAGCGGCCGTTCGTTGAGGTGGCTGACGGTGGCTTCGATGTCCTTGGTGGGCGTGGGGGCGGCTCCCGCGGCGATGAGGTCGCCGCGGGAGATGTCGAGGTCGTCGGCGAGGCGGACGGTCACCGACTGCGGCGTCCAGGCGATGTCCGTCGGGCGGCCGAGGGCGTCGATGGCGGCGACGGTGGTGGTGTGCCCGGAGGGCAGCACGGTGACCTCGTCGCCGACGCGTAGCACGCCGGAGGCGAGTTGGCCGGCGTAGCCGCGGTAGTCGGGGTGTTCGTCGGTCTGGGGGCGGATGACGTACTGGACGGGGAAGCGGGCGGGTTCGGCGCTCGGGTCGCTGCCGACGGGGACCGTCTCCAGGTGTTCGAGGAGGGTGGGGCCGCCGTACCAGTCCATGTGGGCGGAGGGTTCGACGACGTTGTCGCCGGCGAGGGCGGAGATGGGGACGGCGAGGACGTCGGTGACGCCGAGGGAGGCGGCGTAGGCGGTGAACTCGGCGGCGATCCGTGCGAAGACGGGTTCGGCGTAGTCGACGAGGTCCATCTTGTTGACGGCCAGGACGACGTGGGGGACGCGCAGGAGGGCGGCGACGGCGGCGTGGCGGCGGGTCTGTTCGACGACGCCGTTGCGGGCGTCGACGAGGACGACGGCGAGTTCGGCGGTGGAGGCGCCGGTGACCATGTTGCGGGTGTACTGCACGTGGCCGGGGGTGTCGGCGAGGATGAAGCGGCGTCGGGGGGTGGCGAAGTAGCGGTAGGCGACGTCGATGGTGATGCCCTGCTCGCGTTCGGCGCGCAGGCCGTCGGTGAGCAGGGCCAGGTCCGGCGCCTCCTTGCCGCGGCTGCGGGAGGCGTGCTCGACGGCCTCCAGCTGGTCGGCGAGGACGGACTTGGAGTCGTGCAGCAGCCGCCCGACCAGGGTGGACTTGCCGTCGTCGACGGAACCGGCGGTGGCGAAACGCAGCAGCGAGGTCGCGGCGGCGGTGTGCTGGGCGCTGGTGGCTTCCGGGGTGGTGGTGCTCATGTCTAGAAGTACCCTTCGCGCTTGCGGTCTTCCATCGCTGCCTCGGACATCTTGTCGTCGGCGCGGGTGGCGCCGCGCTCGGTGAGGCGGGAGGCGGCGATCTCGGCGATGACGGCCTCGATGGTGGTGGCGTCGGAGTCGACGGCGCCGGTGCAGGACATGTCGCCGACGGTGCGGTAGCGGACCAGGCGCCGCTCCACGGGCTCGTCCTCCCGGGGGCCGCCCCAGTCGCCGGCGGTCAGCCACATGCCGGAGCGGGCGAAGACGTCCCGCTCGTGGGCGTAGTAGATCTCCGGCAGCTCGATGCCCTCGCGCTCGATGTACTGCCAGACGTCGAGTTCGGTCCAGTTGGACAGCGGGAAGACGCGTACGTGTTCGCCCACGGCGTGGCGGCCGTTGTAGAGGGACCAGAGTTCGGGGCGCTGGCGGCGGGGGTCCCAGGCGCCGAACTCGTCGCGCAGGGAGAAGACGCGCTCCTTGGCGCGGGCCTTCTCCTCGTCGCGGCGGCCGCCGCCGAACACGGCGTCGAAGCGGCCCGTCTCGATCGCGTCGAGCAGCGGCACGGTCTGCAGGGGGTTGCGGGTGCCGTCGGGGCGCTCGCGCAGGCGGCCGTCGTCGATGAAGTCCTGGACGTGGGCGACGT
>NZ_JBIVVI010000256.1:0-1598 GCF_044757675.1 Kitasatospora sp. NPDC091257 | reverse complement strand
ATGTGCAGGCGCAGGTTGTGCCGCGCCACGGCGCGGTCGCGGTAGTCGATGACCTCGGGGAAGTTGTGCCCGGTGTCGACGTGCAGCAGGGAGAACGGCACCGGTGCGGGGGCGAAGGCCTTGAGGGCCAGGTGCAGCATGACGATGGAGTCCTTGCCGCCGGAGAACAGGATCACCGGGCGTTCGAACTCCCCCGCGACCTCGCGGAAGATGTGCACCGACTCGGCCTCCAGCGCGTCCAGGTGGGACAGCGCGAAGGGGTTGTCGTCCGTGCGGACCAAGGTGTCGGTCACGGTGGTCATGCCAGGCCCCGTTCGGTCAGGAAGGCGTGCAGTTCGGCGGCGGACTCGGTGACCTCGCGGCCCCGGGTCTGCAGGCGCAGCTCCGGGTGCTCCGGGGCCTCGTAGGGGTCGTCGACGCCGGTGAGGCCGGTGATCTCGCCGGCGGCCTGCTGGGCGTAGAGGCCCTTGACGTCGCGTTCGGCGCACAGTTCGACCGGGGTGGCGACGTGGATCTCCAGGAAGTCGGTGCCGGCGGCCGCGTGCCGTTCGCGCACCGCGGCGCGGGAGTCGGCGAACGGGGCGATGACCGGGGCGAGGACCTTGACGCCGTTGGCGGCGAGCTTCTCGGCGACGTAGCCGATGCGGGTGACGTTGGTGTGGCGGTCCTCGCGGGTGAAGCCGAGGCCCTTGGAGAGGAACTCGCGGATCTCGTCGCCGTCGAGGACCTCGACCTTGTGGCCCTCGGCGCGCAGTCGCTCGGCCAGGGCGAAGGCCAGCGTGGTCTTGCCCGCGCTCGGCAGCCCGGTCAGCCACACGGTGGCGCCGCGCTCGCAGGGGGCGGCCGCGCGGGCCGCCTCTACGGCTCCGTCGGCGGCCAGAGTGTCAGCTGTCACGGTTCTTTCCTTACACGAGAATTGACGGATGGTCAGAGGTGGATGCCGCACTCGGTCTTGCCGGAGCCGGACCAGCGGCCGGCCCGGGCGTCCTCGCCCTCGGCGGGCTTGCGGGTGCAGGACAGCGGGGCGCAGCCGACCGAGGTGTAGCCCTCCCACAGCAGCGGGTTGAGCAGCACGCCGTGGGCGGCGACGTAGGCGTCCACGTCTTCCTGGGTCCAGCGGGCGATCGGGGCGATCTTGACCTTGCGGCGCTTGGGGTCCCAGGACACCACCGGGGTGTTCGCCCGGGTCGGGGACTCGTCGCGGCGCAGCCCGGTGGCCCAGGCGTCGTAGCCGGCCAGGCCCCGGTTGAGCGGTTCGACCTTGCGCAGGGCGCAGCACAGGTCCGGGTCGCGGTCGTGCAACCGCGGCCCGTGCTCGGCGTCCTGCTCGGCCACCGTCCGCAGCGGGGTGAGTGTGATGACGTTGACCGGCATGGTCGCGGCCACCGCGTCCCGCGTCCCGATGGTCTCCGGGAAGTGGTAACCGGTGTCCAGGAACACCACGTCCACCCCCGGGAACACCGAGGACGCCAGATGGGCCACCACCGCGTCCTCCATCGAGGAGGTCACGCAGAACCGCCCGCCGAAGGTCTCGGCCGCCCAGGCGAGGACCTCCTGCGCGGAGGCCTCCTCCAACGCGCGCCCGGCCCTCTCCGCCA
>NZ_JBIVVI010000255.1:0-8679 GCF_044757675.1 Kitasatospora sp. NPDC091257 | reverse complement strand
CTGCCGGCCGGCGCCATCACGGAGGGCTCAGGCCGTCCTTGACGAGTGGTGTGCCGGCCGGCACCGCCTCCTGCCTACTCTGTCCGGCCGCTGGTCCGGCCCGTGATCAGCGCAGGTGCCGGGCGAAGAACCCGGCCGCGTCCTCCCCGGCGAACTGCGGGACGCCCGTGTGCCCGCCCATGTTGGCGTGCAGCGTCTTCTCCTGGGAGCCGAAGGCGTCGAACAGGTCCAGGGACGCCTGCCGGTCGTTCCCTTCGTCGTCCCACTGCAGCAGGACGTGCAGCGGAACGGTGACCCGGCGGGCCTCCTCGAACATGGCGCGGGGCACGAAGCTCCCGGCGAAGAGGCCGGCGGCCACGATGCGCGGTTCGACCACCGCCAGCCGGATGCCGATGGAGATGATTCCCCCCGAGTACCCGACCGGGCCGTCGATCCCGGGCAGCGCGAGGAGGGAGTCCAGGGCGGACTGCCATTCCGGGACGGCCCGGTCGACGAGCGGGAGGATGAGGGCGTCGATGATCTCGTCACTGACCGGCTCACCGGCGGCCATGGCCTGCCGCAGGTCGGCGCGGGCCTGTTCGGCCGCGGCCCAGCGGGGCCGGTCACCGCTCCCGGGGAGTTCGATGGTGGCCGCGGCGAAGCCGTCCGCCGCGCAGCGTCGGGCCCGGGCGACCAGCCGGGGGTACATCTTGTGCAGCCCGAGCGGGGGGTGGCCGAGCAGGATCAGCGGGACCGGCTCGGACGCGGAGGCGGATGCGGGCGTCCACAGGATGCCGGGGATCTCGCCGAGGGTGAACTCGCGCTCAAGGATGTCGTCGTCGAGGCGCTGTTCGGAAGTGAAGTTCATGGTCGTGCCTTTCGGGAGTGCGCTGGAACGGCGCTCCCGGACGACGACCTATCGCCCGACCGTGACCCCGGAGGAGAGCACCCATGTCGATACGTTCACGGGTACCACCTCCTTGTTCTCTCGCACGGCCTCCGGAAGGCTAGCAGATCGGCGGAAGCAACGGTCGATGAAGCGAACGCGCGTCCGTCGAGGTTCGACGGCATGCGGTCAAGGCCCGGTGGCACGCTCGACGCCATCACCGTGTCCGGCGTGCGGGTCTCGCGCATCGCTCAGTCAACGTCCGTGAGAGTCCTCGGCGCCGACCATCCCGACACGCTGATCACCCGGAACAACCTGGCCACGTGGCGGGGGAAGACGGGGGAGCGGGCCGAGGCGATCGCAGCCTTCGAGGCGCTCCTCCGCGACATGCTGCGGGTCCTGGGAGCGGACCACCCCCAAACCCTCATCGCGCGCAACAACCTCGCCGCGACGCGGCACGAGGCGGGGGACGCCGTGGGCGCGGCCGCCGAGTTCGAGGAGATCCTCGCGGACCGGGTCCGGGTCAGCGGCCCCGACCACCCGGACACCCTCCACTCCCGTACCAACCTCGCCTACTGGCGGGTGGAGGCGGACGATCTCCGGGGTGCGGCCGCCGCCTTCGGGGAGCTCCACGCGGGCCGTGTCCGGGCGCTGGGGCCGGGCCACCCCGACACCAGGAGCGCCCTGGCCTCCGTCGCCGGGCCGCCGTCGGGGCATGATCAGAACTCATGATCCGTGTCCCGAAGTGTCGTTGTCGTCCCGGCGTCGTTGTTCCCTACGGTGAGGCTGCGAGGACGTCCGGCGCGGACACCGGCACCGTGGCGCCGCCCCTCGCCCCCGGGCCCGGGCCGGGTTCGCGAAAGGCACGTACCCATGCCGATGGACATCGTCGACGCTCAGATCCACCTCCACCTCACCATGAGCGCCGAGGAGACCCTCGCCGCCATGAACGCCCTGGGCATCCAGGCGGCGGTGATCGACGAGTTCTGGGGCTTCGAGGCCCGGACCGGCCACGGCGAGCCGGGCATCGCGCTGCCGGGGGCCCGCGCGTTCCGTGCCGTCGCGCCCGGGGCCGAGATGGCGTCGATCCGGTACCCCGAGCGCTTCTGCTACCTGCTGCGCATCCACCACC
Organism: Kitasatospora sp. NPDC091257; assembly: GCF_044757675.1. Lineage (NCBI taxonomy): Bacteria > Bacillati > Actinomycetota > Actinomycetes > Kitasatosporales > Streptomycetaceae > Kitasatospora > Kitasatospora sp. NPDC091257. Next base: position 6,682 of record NZ_JBIVVI010000255.1, on the reverse strand, counting down.
GCGATCCCGAACTCGCCGCCGGTATCAGGGCCGTGGCCGATGCGCCGCACGCCCGGGCGGTGCGGATCGTGGCACGCGAGGACGAGGACGTCAGGGAACTGGCCCGCGGCGACTACGGGCCGGTGTTCGACGCCTCCGCCGACCACGGCCTGCCCGTCTTCGCGATGACGGCGCGCAACGGGCACCTGCTGCGCCCCTACGCGAAAGCCCATCCCGACACCCCGATCGTCCTCGACCACGTCGGAATGCCGGTGAACGACGAGGAGTTCGAGGACGTCCTGCGGCTGTCCGACCAGTCGAACATCATGATCAAGTGGGGGCACGGCCCGGAGCTGTTCCACGCCGGTGACTACCCGTTCACGCCCGCGCTCGACAAGCTGCTGCGCGTGCTGGACGCCTTCGGCCGCGAGCGCGTCATGTGGGCCAGCGACCACACCATGATCAGCGGCGACCACTGCTGGGCCGACGAACTCTTCGCCCTGCGGGAGACCGACCGGCTCGGCGCCGAGGACAAGGAGTGGCTCCTCGCCGGGACGGTGCGTGCCGTCCTGGACTGGCCGCGCCCGGCGAAGCCGTGAGCGGGGCGGCTGTTCGGCGGAGGTGACGGCCGGTCGGCACGGTCGGAACCCTTCCGGATCCGCCCCGTCGGCCCGTCCCGTCGCCGGTCGCCGAGTGCCGCGTGAACCAGAGGGGAAGGCCCCGCTCCAGGGCGGTGAAGTCTCGGTGGTCGCGACCCGGGATTCCCGCGAACCAGTCAACAACGCTGTCGGTCAGTGCTATGTTACCCGGCGGTTCGAGAGTCGGTGCGACGGCTCCGGACTGTGCGTCCCGCCACAAGTCACCACTGCCTCAGCACCGTTGACACCGAAGGGACCCTCCACGTGACCGTGCGCAAGCTGACGCTGTCAGCCGCGGCGACAACCACCGTGCTCCTCCTCTGCGGCGCCGTCCTGACCGGAGCGGCGGCCTCACCGGCCGCCGCGAGCACCACCGCAGCCACCGCAGCCACGACGACCACGGCAGCCGCGCCGACCGCGTCGTCCGACCCGTCGGCCTCGTCCGCCGCCCCGAGCGCGTCGGCGACGCTGGCGCCCCCGACGTCCGGCACGGCCGCGGCCACGGTGGCGGCCCCGGCGCAGGGCAGCGCGCCGGCGACCGCCACCACCGCCCCCGTCCTCGCGCTCTCCTCCTACGACCCGACCACCGGCGCCGCCGTGCTCGCACCGGCCACCACCGGTCCGCAGGCACCGTCCGCCCTGGCCGCGAGCCCGGCCGCCGCCGCGGCCGCCGTCCGGCCCGGGCAGCTGATCGACAGCCCGCCCACCCCGGCGGCCCCGCACGGCGCGCTGGTCGCCGTCACCGATGTGCAGCCGACCGCCGACGGGAAGGTGGCCGTCTCCACCCGCCCGGCCACCCTCCCCGAACTGCTCGGCGGCACCAGCGCCGGCCTGCGCAGTGCCGTCAGCCCGAGCACCTTCGACGTCCAGCCCCAGATCGGCGGAGTCCAGGTCGTCACCGACCTCGGAGCGACCTCCGGTCAGGGCTCCGTGTCCGGCAGCCTGGGACTGAGCGCGAACGCCACCGTCCCGCTGCCCGACGGCAGTTCGGCGAAGCTGTCCGGCTCGGTCTCGCTCCGTCCGGCCATCGACTTCTCCTACCAGGGCGGCCTCGGCGTCATCGACCCCCAGCAGGCCCGGGTCGGCTTCACCCTGGGCGCGCACGCGGACTGGCACGTCAGCGCGAACCTCACCGCGAGCACCGGGCCGATCCGGATACCCCTGGCCACGTACAGCGCCAGCCCCGTGGTGATGGTCGGCCCGCTGCCCGTCGTGATCAACCTGGCCTTCACCCTCTCGGCCGACATCAGCGCCGACGGCACCGTCAGCCTCGACGCCGAGCAGGCCTACGACGGCCAGTGGGGCGTCCACTCGGACTACGTCAAGGGCCCGGGCTGGACGACCACCACCGACCCCGGGAACTCCACCGTCTCCCCGCTGCGCCTCGACCTCAAGGGCTCCGCCTCGGCGAAGGCCGGCCTGCTCGCCGAGGGTTCGATCGCCCTGTACGACACGGTCGGCGTGAAGGCGTCCATCGAGCCGTACCTGCGGGCCGTGGTCAACGGCTCCGTCGTCCTCGACGGCGCGGGCACCACGCCGGACGTCAACGGTGCGGCGGCCCTCTACGGCGGACTCGACATCAACGGGGCGCTGATGGCCCGGCTCGTGATCCTCGGCACCCCGATCCTGGAGGCGGACCTGCCCTTCCTGGCCTTCCATCGCGAATGGCCAATCGCCTCGGTCAGTGTCGGGCAGCCCCCGGTACGGCTGGTGGACTGGACCTCGCTCAACGCCAGCCTGTTCGACGACAACCACTCCGCCTACCTGAAGACCCGGCCGGACTGGGACCCGTACGCCCTCAAGGCCGCCTGCCCGGACGGCAGCCGGCTGATCGGGCTGAGCTACGGCGGCGACAACGGCCTCTGCACGGACGTCACGAAGGCGGACCTGTGGGACGCCGGCCGCGCGTTCGTCGTCGACCACGGCGGCACCTACGTGACCACCGAGTGGGCGTCGGGCTACGCCAAGGCCCAGTGCCCGGCCGGCTCGGTCATGACCGGGTACAGCCGCAACGGCCGGACGATGGGCGCGCTGTGCGCCAAGTCCGCAGCCCCGCTGGGTACTTCGACCCGCACGCTCTGGTTCGAGAAGGGCGACAACCGCCCGGCCGCGGCCGGTGGCGGTGACTTCTCGTACGGCTTCGCCAAGGGCCAGTGCGCGGACGACGAGGTCGTCGCGGGCATGGCCTACAGCGCGCCCTGGTGGCAGCTGTGGGCGGCGCGGCCGTCCGCGCTGCTCTGCCAGAAGCTCGCCCTCTGACAGCCGTAGGGCAGCCACCCCCGAACACGGCCGGCCCACGGCCGACCACGGCTGATTGCGGCTGATGGCGGCTGATCACCGAGCAGGTCGCGCGGCCGGGCGCCACCCTCCACCGGATGGCGCCCGGCCGTGCTCAGTCCAGACCCCGGGCCCCGCGGAAGCGGGCCGTGAGGGCGTCCGGGGCGATGAGCGGGGCCGGGTAGTCGGGGGCGGGGTCGAGCAGCCAGGGGCGATGGACGGCGGCCCCCGGCAGATGGGCGAGTTCGGGCACCCAGCGCCGCACGTACGCCCCGTCCGGGTCGTACCGGTCGGCCTGGCGCAGCGGGTTGAGCACCCGGTTGGGGCGGGTGTCGGTGCCGGTGCCCGCGACCCACTGCCAGTTGAGCTGGTTGTCGGCCACGTCGCCGTCGACCAGCAGTGACAGGAAGTGGGCGGCGCCGATCCGCCAGTCCAGGTACAGGCACTTGGCGAGGAAGCCCGCCGTCAGCAGGCGGGCCCGGTTGTGCATCCAGCCCTCCTCGGCGAGCTGGCGCATCCCGGCGTCGACGATCGGGTAGCCGGTGCGGCCCTGCCGCCAGGCCTCGGCCTCGTCCTCGTCGTGGTGCCAGCGGTCGTCCCTGGTGCGGTAGTCGCGGTGCGCGGCGTCGGGGCGGGCGGCGAGGACCTGGTGGTGGAAGTCGCGCCAGGCGAGCTGCCGGACAAAGGCCTGCGCCCCCTCGCCGTCGTGCCGCAGGGCGCGTTCGACGAGTTCGGTCGGGGACAGGCAGCCGAAGTGCAGGTACGGGGAGAGCCGGGAGGTGGCGTCGGCGGCGAGGTCGTCGTGCACCCGGGCGTAGGCGTCGACGTCCCAGCGCCGCCACCGCTCCCTGGCCGCGCTCTCGCCCCCGGGCGGCAGGGCGGGCGAGAGCGGTCCGGTGAGCAGCAGGTTCTCGCTGCCGATGCCGCCCGGGGTGTCGAGCGCCCGGGGCGCGCCGAGCACCGTGCGGCGGGGCGCCTGCTGCCAGGCGCGGTGGTACGGGGTGAAGACCGCGTAGTGGTCCCGGCCGGCCGGGGTGATCCGGCCCGCGGGGACGACCGTCACCGAGGCGTCGTGGACGTGCAGGCGGTCGCCGAACACCTCGCGCAGCCGGGCCTCCCGCCGGTGCGCGAAGGCGCTGACGCCCGCGGCGACGTGCACGGAGGCGGGAGCGGTACCGCCACCGGCGGCACCCTCGGCCGCACCTTCGGCCTCGGCCTCGGCGGCGACCCGGGCCGTCTGCTCGGCGGGTTCGCCGCGGCGCACGATCAGCCGGGAGCCGATCCGGCGCAGCGAGGCGTCCAGGTCGGCGAGGCAGTCGGCCAGGAACGCCTGCCGGTTGGGCGCGGCGAAGCCGGCGTCCTCGACGGCCGGGTCCAGGACGAACAGCGGGACGACCCGGTCGGCCGCGGACCGGGCGGCGTGCAGCACGGGGTTGTCGTGCAGCCGCAGGTCCTGGGTGAACAGGGCGATCGATACGGTCACGGGCGGGGCCTCACAGGTGGTGCCGTCGGGTGTTCTGATTGCTTCTACCGCTTCAGCTGCTTCTCCCCGGGTGTTCGGAGCCGCCCGCGGCGCGGATTGGTCCCAACGGCCCCGCGGGTCCGGTCGGCGGGCACGCGTTCCGCCGGCGGCGCCCCGACGGCGGGTCGTGTGCCGGCAGCGGTGCGTGGTGCGGCAGCGGTGCGTGGTGCGGCCGGGGCGTCGCGTGAGAGGCTCGCTCCATGGAACAGCGTGTACTCGGCCGTACCGGCCGCCCCGTCTCGATCGTCGGACTCGGTACCTGGCAGCTCGGCGCGGACTGGGGGGACGTCCGCGAGGAGGACGCCCTGGCCGTGCTGGAGGCCTCGGTGGAGGCCGGCGTCACCCTCTTCGACACCGCCGACGTCTACGGCGACGGCCGCAGCGAGCGGCTGATCGGCCGCTTCCTGAAGGACCGCCCGGACGCCGAGGTGTTCGTCGCCACCAAGTTCGGCCGCCGGGTCGAGCAGCGGCCCGAGCACTACAACCTCGCCAACTTCCGTGCCTGGGCCGACCGTTCGCGGGACAACCTGGGGGTCGAGCGGCTGGACCTGGTGCAGCTGCACTGCCCGCCGACGCCGGTCTACTCCTCGGACGAGGTCTTCGACGCCCTGGACACCCTGGTGGAGGAGGGCCGGATCGCCGCCTACGGGGTGAGCGTGGAGACCTGCGCCGAGGCGCTGACGGCCATCGCCCGCCCGAACGTCGCGAGCGTCCAGATCATCCTGAACGCGTTCCGGCTCAAGCCGCTGGAGCAGGTGCTGCCCGCCGCCGAGGCAGCCGGCGTGGGAATCCTCGCCCGGGTGCCGCTGGCCTCGGGCCTGCTGTCGGGCCGGTACGACGAGCACACCGTCTTCGGCCCGGACGACCACCGCACCTACAACCGCCACGGCGAGTCCTTCGACCAGGGGGAGACCTTCTCCGGGGTGGACTTCGCGACGGGCGTCGAGGCGGCGGTGGAGTTCGCCGCGCTCGCACCCGAGGGCGCGAGCGCGGCGCAGACGGCGCTGCGGTGGGTCACCCAGCAGCCGGGGGTGACGACGGTGATCCCCGGTGCCCGCAACGTGGCGCAGGCCCGGGCCAACGCGGCCGCCGCCGGGCTGTCCCCGCTGCCGTCGGCCACCCTGGCCGCCGTGCGCGAGCTGTACGACCGGCGGATCCGGGCGCAGGTCCACGCCCGCTGGTGACGGCGGGCGGCCGGTCACGGCCCGTGGCCCTCACGACGAGCGTCGGGGCGGGGCCGCGCGGTGGGCCCGCCGGTGCGAGGGCCGGCCGGCCTCGCGGCCCGCGGGCTTCCGGTGGCAGGCGTGCGAACCGTCCGGCCCGGGAGCATGCCGACGCGCCGGGAGCCCGCACGGGCCGCGGGGGCCGCGGGGGTGTCTCGGGCCGGCTTCGGCCGTCGGCGGTTCAGGTGGTGGCTGCCCCAGGCGAACACGCCGATGAGCAGCACGGCGAGGGCCAGGGCGGGCACGGCGACGGCGTACAGGGCGGGGCCGTCGGGCGTGGCCGGGAACGGTGGGGTGGTCATGGTCTTCTCCTCTCCTCGCGTTCCGGCGGCGGGCCCGGCCCGAGGGGGAGGTGACCGGCGGCCCGGGTCCGTCGCGTGACGCCCGCTTACCCCGCGCGCCCGGGAGGCATGCCCGGCCCGGCCCCGATGGCGGACCCGGGCTCGATGCCGGGGCGGGTCAGGAGAACAGATGGGCGAGGGCGGCGTCGATGTCCAGGTGCTCGGCCTCGGCGCCGGCCGGCACCAGGCGGAAGGAGTCGAGGAGGAACGCCGTCACGACGGCCGCCGGAACACTGATGACGGCCCGCGCGGCCGGAGAGCGCAGGGTGATCAGCACGCGGCCCCCCGGCCCGGGCGCGACGGTCACGTCCCCGAGGCCGGCCGGGCCGTGCCGGCCCCTGTCCAGCAACTCGCGCGCGAAGGTCCACTGCGCCGCGTCGTCGTCGCCGAGCGGCGGGAACGCCAGGCACACCGCGTACGGCGACGCCGTGTCGAACCGCAGCTGCGCCTCCACGGCCACGTCGGGAAACGGGCCCTCGGGCAGGGTGACGGCGGTGGACCAGGAGGTGGCGACGGTCATGCGACGAACTCCCATTCTGGCGATGGCACCCGGTTTCCTCCGGCCGTGACGGCCGGTGGTGGCAGCGCTCGGCTACCCGCGCGCCCGGGGTGCATTCCTCGTCTCTCAACGCAACCGCGTCGCCCGGCGTGATCCCCCACCCGGGTGGTTTCCCGGTCGGGGGAACGGGCAGCCGCCTACCG
>NZ_JBIVVI010000254.1:0-8688 GCF_044757675.1 Kitasatospora sp. NPDC091257 | reverse complement strand
CCCTCGTAGTGGCGGCTCACGCCGCTCAGTTCGATCACCGGATCACTGCTCACTACGAGTGTATGATAGTCACGATAAGTGACGGTTTTCGCAGTCCCAGCTTCCGCTTATCGCCTTGATCGCCCTGTCGCCCTGTCGCCCTCGATCGCCGTCGATCGCTGTCGATCGCCGTCAGGGCAGAACCGGCACCGACTGCGGATCCGCCAGGTACGGCCCCCAGCCCAGCTCGGCCGCGCCCGCCAGCGCGCCGTGCGCCAGCTCCGCGCCGACGATCGGCACCCGGCCGCTGCGCCCCCACAGGCTGCGCTCGGCGACCACCGACCGCAGCCGGTCGGGCGCGGCCTCCAGCAGGTGGAGGTGCAGCCCGCTGAGGACCACCCGGTCGGGGTTGAGGATGTTGGCGACGCCCGCCAGGCCGAGCCCGAGCCGGTCGATGACGTGCTCCACCGCGGCCCGCGCCCGGTCGTCCGTCGCGGCTGCCCGGCACAGCTCGCGCGCCTGGTCGAGCAGCGGGCGCCCCGGCTCCGGGGTGAGTCCGGCGGCGGCGAACAGCGCGTCGGGGTCGGTCTCGGAGTTGAGGCAGCCCCGGTTGCCGCACTTGCACGGTCGGCCCTGCGGGTCGACGGTGAGGTGGCCGACCTCCAGGGCCAGGCCGGCGCTGCCGGTGTGCAGGTGGCCGTCGATGACGAGCGCGCCACCGACGCCGCGGTGGCCGGACGTGACGAAGAGCAGGTGGCGGGCGCCTCGGCCGGCACCGTGCCGGTACTCGGCGAGCGCGGCCAGGTTGGCGTCGTTGGCGATCGCGGTGGGCAGCGGGCGCATCGCCCTGGGACCGTGGTCGGCGCGTCCGACCTCGACGTCGTACAGGTCGGCGACCGGGGTGCCGCTGGGCCACGCGAAGTGCAGCGCGGCGAGGGCGGCGCCGTCCGGCTCGGTGACCGGGTTGGGCAGCGCGAGGGCGGCACCCAGACAGCGACGGTCGGTCGCGCGGGCCAGCTCGGCGCCCGCCACGGCGACGGCGCGCAGCATCCGGACCGGGTCGGTGGCGGCGGGCAGCGGCAGATGGACTGGCGGGTCGAGCAGTCCGCCGAGGCCGGCCAGGGTGACGCTCAGTCCGTCGGCGTGGATCTGCCCGGCGACCACGACCGGGCCCTGCGGGTCGATCGCGAGCCGGTGCGAGGGGCGACCGCGGCCCCCGCCCGCCGGGCGCGAGTCGACGGTGATCAGGCCGAGCGCCTCCAGTTCGGCGGTGACCGCGCCGGCCGTGGCCCGGGTGACGTCCAGTGCCCGGGTGAGCGCCGAACGGGTCGGCGTCTGGCCGGTGTGGATCAGCGAGAGCGCAGGACCCAGCAGCGTCCGGCCCCGGTCGGGCGCGGCGCGACGGTGACCGTCGCGCTGCGCGTCGGAGTCGGTTCCGGTACCGGGCCTCGGGCTTGATGGTGAGAGCTGCACGCCCCTATTGTGACTTTGTGTCGCTTCGAAACAAAATCGGTCCACTCGCGCGCCCGAACCATCATCCCTCCTCCCAGTCTCGCAGCACACCCCCGGCGGCCGACAGCCCCTGGCGGGCCGCACGTGTCGCCCTCACCGCGTTCTTCGCCATCGACGGCTTCCTCTTCGCCGCCTGGGTCGTCCGGATCCCCGACATCCGCAGGCAGGTCGACGCCTCGCACAGCGCCCTCGGGCTCGCCCTGCTCTGCCTCTCCATCGGCGCCGTCCTCACCATGCCGATGATCGGCCGGCTCTGCCTGCGGTACGGCTCGCGCCCGGTCACCGTCGGCTCGCTCGCCCTGCTCAGCCTCGCCGTCCTGCTGCCCGCCCACGCCCACTCGGTCACCGCGCTCGGCGGGGTGCTGCTGCTGTTCGGCGCGGGGTACGGCGGGGCCAACGTCGCGATGAACAGCGCCGCCGTCGACCTGGTCGCGCAGTTGCGGCGGCCCGTGATGCCCAGCTTCCACGCCGGGTACAGCTTCGGCGGGCTGGCCGGCACCGGGGTCAGCGGACTGCTCGCCGGCCCGCTGAGCACCGCGTGGGCGCTCGCCCTCAGCGCCGCGCTGGGCATGGCCGTCACGGTCGGCGCGGGAATCGTCCTGCTGCGCAGCCCGGCGGCGGCAGCCGTCGCACCGCATCGTGCGGGCCGTGCCGCGGAGTCGTCCGGCACCGCGACGGCGGATGCCGGCTCGGCCCGCGCCCGCACCCGGCTGCTCGTCCTGCTGCTCGGCCTCACCGCGCTCTGCACCGCGTACGGCGAGGGCGCGGTCGCCGACTGGGCCACCCTCCACCTCACCGACGACGTCCGGGCGAGCTCCGTGGTGGCCGCCACCGGCTACGGCGCGTACGCGTTCGCGATGGCCGGCGGGCGCGTCGGCGGCACCTGGCTGTCCATCAGGCTCGGTCAGAACCGGCTGATGCTGCTCGGTGGGCTGACGGCGGCCGTCGGCATGCTGATCGCCGCCCTGGCACCGGTGGTGCCGGTCGCCATCTGCGGGTTCGTCCTGGTCGGCCTCGGCCTGGCCAACCTCTTCCCGCTCGCCATCGCCCGGGCCGGCGAGGCCGGTGGGCCGCAGGGCGTCGCGTTCGCCTCCTCGCTCGGCTACGGAGGGATGCTGATCGGCCCGGTGGTGATCGGTTTCCTCGCCGACGCCGCCGGACTGCCGCTGGCCCTCACCACCGTGACGCTCGCGGCCACGGTGGCGGCGCTCCTGCCGCTGTCGGTCGGGCGGCGGGTGACAGCCGACAGGTGACAACCGACAGCCGACAGCCGACGGATGACAGATGACAGATGACAGATGATGAAATCTGTTATCCGTCATCCGCCCTCCGCCATGTGACAGGATGCGGGGCCATGACGAGCAGCGAAGGCTTCCGGGTACTGCGGGCGAGCGAGCGCCCGGCGACGGCGTGGCTCAACGGCGGCGGCGTGACCAGGGAGGTCGCCGGGTTCCCCGCCGGAGCCGGGCTGGACGCCTTCGACTGGCGGGTCAGCCTCGCGGACGTCGCCTCGGCCGGGCCGTTCTCCCCGTTTCCCGGAATCGACCGGGTGATCACCCTGGTCGAGGGCCCCGGCATGGCACTCACTGTCGACGGCACCGAGCGGCTGGTCGACGCGCCGTTCCGGCCGTTCGCCTTCTCCGGCGACGCCACCACCGACTGCCGCCTGCTGGCCGGCCCGGTGGTGGACTTCAACGTGATGACGCGCCGCGGGCGGGTCCAGGCCACGGTGGAGCCGGCCACCATGGCCACCGCGGTCGACGTCCCGGTCGGAGGCACCGGCCTCCTGGTCTGCCTCGCCGGCACGGCCTCCGTCGACGGTGTCGAACTCACCCGCTACGACGCCGCGTTGCTCCATGCCCCGGGCACGTACGCGCTGCACCCGAACGGCACCACCGCCGTCGTCGGCTTCCGCACCACCCCCTGACAGCGGGCAGGCCGGCGGGCGGACGGGCCGACACGCCGGCAGCCGCCGCACCGGCGCACCCTCGCACCGGCGCACCCTCGCACCCTCGCACCCTCGCACCGGCACGGAACGGCGCTCCCGCCTCCCGGAACACCCGGAGGCAGGAGCGCCGTCACCAGCCCGCCGTCGGACTCACCCGCAGAGCACCGGTGTGGCGTGCGCCGGGTCCAGGGCGTTGGTCACCAGGTGCAGCGCCGTCGGCGAGAACGCGATCCCGACGTGTTCCACCAGCGAGACCGGGCAGTGCCCCTGCACCACCTCGTTGTCGACGCCCGGGCCGCTCAGGAACTGGGTCCGCCACGGCGTGACGACCTCGTCGAGGACCGTCGAGACCACGGTGTAGCTCACTCCCGGCACGGTGTCCGGCCGGGAGGCCATCACCTTGTTGAAGTCGGAACCCACCGCCTGGTCCCGGCAGGCCTGGCAGACCGTGAAGATCAGGTCCGCGACGCCCGGGAAGTACGGCACCAGGTTGGTGATCCCGTCGAGCGTCGTGCCGTGGTTGGACGGCGCCAGCCCGACCATCCTGCCGACCTTGGAGGCGCCGCCGAGGAACTTGAGGTAGTAGTTCGGCATCATGCCGCCCTGGGAGTGCCCGACGATGTCGACCTTGGCGGCACCGGTCGCGTTCCGCACCAGGTCCACGAACCGGGCGAGTTGGGCCGCCGATTCCGGGACCGGCCCGAGGCCGCCGATCGGCAGCAGCAGGCCGCTGCCGCTGGAGGTGATGCCGGGAATGGTCCCGTAGTCGAGGGCGAAGACGCAGTACCCGAGGCTCTTCAGCAGCGGGGAGAGCGCCAGCCAGTTCTCGTAGCGGTTGGCGAAGGTGCCGTGCACCAGGACGACCGGGTCGGGGTGCGCGGTGCTCGGCCGGCAGGTCCAGTCGTTGGCGCCGGGCGGTGAGGCCACCGTGTCACCGTCGGGCGGCAGTTCGGCGGATCCGTCAGGCGTTGCGGTCACGGCAGCGGCAGCCGGCGCCGAAGGGGACGTGGCGGCGCCCGCCGGCGACGCCGTCGCCCCGACCAGCAGCGCCCCCGCCAGCAGCAGGACGCCCAGAGCGCCACCGGCCCTGCCGCGCACGGGAGTTGCGGGGAAGCGGAGAAGTGGGGTTCTCAACTGTTGCCTCCACAGCGGAAGTTTGTTACCAACAGGTAACCCGAGGGCTCCATCATGCGGTCGCCCCTCCGGCCCGGCCCTTGGGCGTCCCCCAGACCTGGACGGTGTTCTCTGTGACCGGTCACAACGCACCCCACTGCCCGCCCCCGAACACCTCCGACCGGCCGCCGGACTGGCGCGTCCCGGCGATCGGCGGGCTCCCGGCCGACCAGCGACTGCTCGGCGGCGCGCGGGAGCTGGCCGAGACCGTGGTCGCCGCCCTGGTGGAGCGGGTGCCGGCCTACCGCCGGATGCCCCGCGAGCAACTCACCGGCGAGCTGACCCGGGACACCGAACGCCGCATCCGCGCCCTCGCCCACACCGTACGGACCGGGGTCCCCGCCCCCGCCGAGGAGTTCACCACCGTCCGGGAGGCCGCCGCCCGGCGCGCCGAGGAAGGCCTGCCGCTGGACGCCGTGCTGCTCGCCCACCACCTCGGCCTGGAGGTCTGCTGGGAGTTCGTGACCCGGCACGCCCGGGACGGCGACGCCGCCGACCTGCTCGTTCTCAACCGGCTGCTGCTCGACCAGCTCCGCCGGGCCGCCACCGCCGCCGGGGCGGGCTACCTCGACGGCCGGCACCCGACCACCGACCGGCGCGGCGCCACCCGGCGCTCCCTGCTCGGCGCGCTCCTCGCGGGCACCCCCGCCGACGAGGCCGCCGGCCGCGCCGGGCTCCGGCTGCCCACGGGGTACGCCGTGCTCTGCCTGTCCGTCGCCGACCATCCCGACGAGCGCTCCCCCGGCGTCGACCCGGGCATCGCCGCCCGCCGCAAGCTCCGCCGGTTCGAGGCCGAACTCGACCACCGCACCCGGCAGTCGGCACTCACCGCACTCACCCCCACGGGCGGCCTGGTGCTCGTCCCGTTCGGGCCGTCACCCGGTCCGGACGGGGACGATCCCGACGAGGCGCCCTGGCCGCTGCTCGCCGCCACCCTCGCCGCGGCGGCCCGCGCGGCCGGCGCCCCGGTACTGGCCGGGGCGGCCTCCGCGACCCCCGCCGAGGTGCCCGGCGCGGCCGCCCTCGCCCACGAAGTCCTGGACGTGGCCCGGGCGTTCGGCCGGCCTCCGGGCCTGCACCGGTTGGACGACGTCCTGCTGGAGTACCAGCTCACCCGGCCCGGCCAGGCCCGCTCCCGGCTCGCCGCTCTGCTCGAACCGCTGGCCGACAGCGGGGAGTTGCTCATCACCCTGCGCACCCACCTGGCCGGGGGCCTGAACCGCCGGCACACCGCGAGCGCCCTGCACCTGCACCCGAACACCGTCGACTACCGGCTGCGCCGGATCGCCGCGCTGACCGGTCTGGATCCGACGCGCCCCGCCGACATCCCGCGGATCACCGCCGCCATCACCGCCCGCACCGCCGAACAAGCTTCCCTCGCGGGGTAGTTCAGGCCGCTCGCGAGTTCAAGGCGCTGCACCGGGCGGAGGGCGCCGGCCCCTTCGCGGGCGACGTCAGCCCGGCTCCCCCGGCAGTCGCAGGTCCCAGCCGACCAGGGCGCGCAGCTGCTCCGCGGTCACGCCGTCCGGCACCGGCTGCGGAGCGTCGTGGCGCAGCGGCGGCTGCCAGCCCTCGTCCTCGGTCCAGCGGCGCACCACCTTGGCCGGCGCCCCGGCGACCACGCTGTGGTCGGGCACCTCACCTCGCACCACGGCCCCCGCCGCGACCACCACGTTGCGGCCGATCCGCGCCCCCGGCAGGATCACCGAACCGGTGCCGATCCAGCTGCCCGCGCCGATCTCCACCGGTTCGTTGCGCGGCCACTGCTTGCCGATCGGCAGCTCGGTGTCCCGGTACTCGTGCGCCTGGTCGCTGATGTACACGCCCGGCCCGGTCCACACGTCGTCGCCGATGACGATCGACTGGTGGCCGACGATGTGGCTGTCCCGGCCGATCACGCAGCCGCCGCCGATCCGCACGATCGGCTCCGGCCCGAGGTCGAGCCCGGGCAGGAACCCGGCGCTGATGGTGACCCGCTCGCCGATGATCGAGAACGGCCCGATGGTGATCCACTGCTCGTTGAACACCGCCCCGAGCGGGAAGCTGAGCGTCGTGCCGTCCCCCAGCTCGCCGAACCGGTACGGGCCGGGGTTGCGGTTGGTGACCGCGCCGGTCCGCTGCACCCAGCGCCAGCCCCGGTGGACCAGGCGTCCGGCGGCGCGGCGGCCACCGGTCCGGACGGCTGAGACGAGGGAACGGGTTATCGGCATGCGCTCACGTTACCGGCCCGTAGCGTCCGCCCGATCGCCGGGAGGCGTCCGAGGAAATGTCCGAAGTCCGCGACCGGCGGCCGATCGCGGTGGAAGACTCCGTCCCATGGAGATCACCGAGCACATCGACGCGCTGCGCCTCGAAGGCACCCGGCTCGCCGAGGCCGCAGCCCGCACCGAGCTGTCCGCCCCCGTACCGACCTGCCCGGAGTGGCGGCTGACGGACCTGCTGCGGCACATCGGCTCCGTCCACCGCTGGGCCGCCGCCATTCCCTCCCAGGGCCTGCGGGCCCGGCCGGACGAGGCGGACGCGCAGGCCGCCGTCGGACCGATGCCCTCGGACGCCGCACTGCTCGACTGGTACCGCGAGGGCCACGCCGCCCTGGTGGACGTGCTCACCGCCGCGCCCGCCGACCTGGAGTGCTGGACCTTCCTGCCCTCGCCCCGCCCGCTGGCGTTCTGGGCCCGGCGCCAGGCGCACGAGACCTCCATCCACCGCCATGACGCGGACGCCGCCGCCGGGGCGCCCGGTCCGGTCGTGGACACCGCCCTCGCCCTGGACGGCATCGACGAACTGGTCAGCGGCTTCATGACCCGCAGCCGCTCCGCGCTGCGCAGCGACCGGCCGCGCACCCTCCAGGTCCGGGCCACCGACGGGGCCGGCTCCTGGCGACTGACCATCACCCAGGAGCCGCCGGTCGTCACCACCGGCGAGAGCTCCGAGCCGGCCGACCTGACCCTCACCGGCCCTGCCCACGAGCTCTACCTGCTGCTGTGGAACCGGCTGTCCGCCGAGCAGGCCACGGAGACCAAGGCGATCGGCGATCAGGACCTGCTCGCCGTGTGGAGCGACGCGGCGGCGGTCCGCTGGTCGTGACGCCGCCGCACGCGGGCGGCCGCGACGCCCGGGGACGCCAGCACACGCGCTGGCCCGGGGGGCGGCGCAGCCCCCCGGGCCAGCGGGCCCGTCGCCCGGGGAACCCCGCCGTCAGCGCACCCAGCGCGCGGGCCGCTTCTCCAGGAACGACCGCATCCCCTCCTGCGCCTCCTCCGAGCCGAAGAGCCGCGCCGACAGCTCCACCAGCTCGTCCGAGTCCCGCTCGAAGGAGCGCACCACCTCGGCGTTGGCCAGTCGCTTCGACTCCGCCAGGCCCTGCGGGGAGCCCAGGCGCAGCGCGTCCAGCAGGCCCTTCAACACCACGCCGGTGGACTCGGCGGAGTCGGTGGCGCTGGTGATCAGCCCGATCCGGGCGGCCTCGGCGGCGTCGAAGACCTCGCCGGTGAGGTAGTAGCGGGAGGCGGCGCGCGGCTCCAGCTTCGGGCGCAGCGGCAGCGAGATGACGGCGGGCGCGAGGCCGAGCCGCACCTCGGTGAAGGCGAAGGTCGAGGCCGGTCCGGCGACGGCGAGGTCGGCCGCGCCGACCAGACCGAGCCCGCCGGCCCGGACGTGCCCGTCGATGACGGCGATCACCGGCTTCGCGCAGTCCACGATCGCCCGCTGGAGCTCGACCAGGCCGCGCGGGCCGACCGTCGGGTCCGCGCCGGTCGCCTCGGAGAGGTCGGCACCCGCGCAGAACACCTTTCCGGTGTGTCCGAGCACCACCGCGCGGACCTCCGGGTCGGCCGCGGCGGAGGCCAGCCCGGCGTGCAGTTCGGCCATCAGCCGGGTGGAGAGCGCGTTGCGGTTGTGCGGCGAGTCGAGGGTGAGCGTGGTGACGGCGTCGGCGGTGCTGACGTGGACGAGGGGCGCTGCGCTGGTCATCGGCGGGCCTGCTTTCCGGCTGAGGGTGGGTCGGACTGCGGGTGGGTCGGAACTGAGGGTGGGTCGGAACTGAGGGTGGGTCGGAACTGAGGGTGGGTCGGAAC
>NZ_JBIVVI010000253.1:0-8691 GCF_044757675.1 Kitasatospora sp. NPDC091257 | reverse complement strand
CGTACCCGTCCCCCGCCGGGTGCCCCGGACCGCCGGGCGGGCCGGCCGGACCGCCGGGACCGCCGGGCGTCGCCGCGTGCGGGGCCGTGAAGTACTCCGGCCCGTCCGTCCCCCCGTGCCCCCCGGGCACCGACGGCGGCGAAGGGGCCGACCACCCGCCGTGCGGACGGTCGGCGCCCTGACCGCTGTCGTATCGATTACCAGCCACGGTCCGAAGGTACCCGCCCGGCCCGGCCCGCGTCGGCCCCGGACGGAGCCGGGGCCGGTTTGCAGCGAGGCTGAGACGAACGGGGCCGAAACCCGCCGGAACGACCCCCGGGAGCCCAACAGCCCAACAGCCCGGCACCCCGGGAGCCCGGCAGTCCCCGGAGGCGCTACCGCTGCGCGCCGACCGACGGCCCGTGCACCGCCGCGGCCGCGCTGGTGCCGGCCGGGCAGCCGCCCGGCCCGGCCGTGGTGCGGACGGCGCCGACCGGCAGCAGGGTGCCGCAGGCGATCCGGATGCCGTTGGGCAGCTCGTTGTCCGACTCCACGATCGCGCCGTCGCCGATCACCGCGCCGTCCAGCGCCGAGCGGTCGCCGACGGTGGCGAAGGCGCCCACGATCGAGTCCTTGACCAGGGTGTCCGGGCCGATCACCGCGCCCGGCAGGATCACGCTGCCCTCGACGATCGCGCCGGCCTCGACCACCGCGTCCTCGGAGACCACGGTGCCGCCGCTGAGCACCGCGCCCGGGTGGACGGTGGCGCCGGGCAGCAGCAGGGCGTCGCCGGTCGGGCCGGGGACGGCCGGGGAGTCGACCTTGCCGAGCACCAGGTCGGCCGAGCCGCGGACGAAGGCCGCCGGGGTGCCCAGGTCCAGCCAGTACGAGGTGTCGACGACGCCGCGCAGCAGTGCGCCGGTGGCCAGCAGCTCGGGGAAGGTCTCGCGCTCGACGGACACCTCGCGGCCGGCCGGGATGCGGTCGATCACGGACCGGGTGAAGACGTAGCAGCCGGCGTTGATCTGGTCGGTGACGATCTGCTCGGGGGTCTCCGGCTTCTCCAGGAACTCCAGCACCCGCCCGTCCTCGTCGGTCGGGACGAGACCGAAGGCGCGCGGGTCCTCGACCCGGGTCAGGTGCAGGGTGACGTCGGCCCCGGCGGCCACGTGGCCGTCGCGCAGGGCGGCGATGTCGACACCGGAGAGGATGTCGCCGTTGAAGACCAGGACCGGTTCGTCCGGGCCGCAGGTCAGCCCGGACGCGGCGTTGCGGATGGCCCCGCCGGTGCCCAGCGGCTCGCGCTCGGTCAGGTAGACCAGCTCGATGCCGTACGGGGTGCCGTCCTGGAAGTGGTCCTCGAACACCTCGGCCAGGTACGACGTGGCCAGCACGACGCGGGTGACGCCGGCGGCGGCCGCGCGGGCCAACTGGTGCGCGATGAACGGGACGCCTGCCACCGGCAGCATCGGCTTGGGGGTGTGGGTGGTCAGCGGACGCAGTCGCGTGCCCTTACCACCGACCAGCATGATCGCCTCGGTCATGGTCTGCGCTGTTCCCCTTGTGTCTCTGCGGCCCGGCCCGGCGGGCCGACACCTCGTCGTCGGTCTGGACCCGGCCGTCCGGCCGGCGCGGGTCGCCACCCGTCCGGGGCTTCCGTCCGGAACGGGTCGACCGGAACGAAGCCGGTCCGGGCCTACTGTATTTGCTTCCGACCGAATGCCCGTCCGGCGCCTGTGCGATTGCCGTCACTCCCCGTACGCCCGCCGTACCGGCGCGCGCCGTCGGGCCGCCCAAAAGCCCGGCCCGGCGGGCGCGTTCGAAGCGTCCACCGGGCCGGGCGGTTGTAGCAGAACTGTCGAACAGCGGGCTCTGCGACGGGCGTTACGCGTCCACCGTCGCGGGCTGCTCCTCGCTCCCGGCCGGCGGGAGGGCCTTCACCGAGTCGAGCAGCAGCTGGGCCACGTCGACCACCTTCAGGTGCTCCTTGGCCGCGCCCTCGTTCTTCTTGCCGTTGACCGAGTCGGAGAGCATCACCAGGCAGAACGGGCAGGCGGTGGAGACGATGTCGGGGTTGAGCGACAGCGCCTCGTCCACGCGCTCGGTGTTGATCCGCTTGCCGATGCGCTCCTCCATCCACATCCGGGCACCGCCGGCGCCGCAGCAGAAGCCGCGCTCCTTGTGCCGGTGCATCTCCTGCTGGCGCAGGCCGGGGACCTTGTCCATGATCTCGCGCGGCGGGCTGTAGACCTTGTTGTGGCGGCCCAGGTAGCAGGGGTCGTGGTAGGTGATCAGGCCCTCGACCGGGTTGACCGGGATCAGCTTGCCCTCGTCGATGAGGTGCTGGAGCAGCTGGGTGTGGTGGATGACCTCGAAGTGGCCGCCCAGCTGCGGGTACTCGTTGGCGATGGTGTTGAAGCAGTGCGGGCAGGTGGCGACGATCCGCTTGACCGGGGCGTCCTCCAGGGCCGCGTTCAGCGTCTCCACGTTCTGCGCGCCGAGCATCTGGAACAGGAACTCGTTGCCCAGGCGGCGGGCGGAGTCACCGGTGCAGGACTCCTCCTTGCCGAGGATCGCGAACTTCACGCCCGCGGTGTGCAGCAGCTCCGCGAAGGCCTTGGTGGTCTTCTTGGCGCGGTCCTCCAGGGCGCCGGCGCAGCCGACCCAGTAGAGGTACTCGACCTCGGCGGGGTCGATGTCCTCACCGATCACCGGCACCTCGATGCCGGTCTCCTTCTTGAGCTCCTTGACCCAGTCCAGGCGGGCCTTGGTGGCCATGCCCCACGGGTTGCCCTTGTTCTCCAGGTTCTTGAGCATCGTCCCGGCCTCGGTCGGGAACGAGGACTCGATCATCACCTGGTAGCGGCGCATGTCGACGATGTGGTCGATGTGCTCGATGTCCACCGGGCACTGCTCGACGCAGGCGCCGCAGGTGGTGCAGGACCACAGCACGTCCGGGTCGATGACGCCGTTCTCCTCGGCGGTGCCGATCAGCGGGCGCCCGGCCTCGGCCAGGGCGGCCGCCGGGACGTCCTTGAGCTGCTCGGAGGTGGCCTTCTCCTCGCCCTCCATGTCCTTGCCGCCGCCGGCCAGCAGGTACGGCGCCTTGCCGTAGGCGTGCTCGCGCAGGCTCATGATCAGCAGCTTCGGCGAGAGCGGCTTGCCGGTGTTCCAGGCCGGGCACTGCGACTGGCAGCGGCCGCACTCGGTGCAGGTGGAGAAGTCGAGGATGCCCTTCCAGGAGAAGTGCTCGACCTGGGAGACGCCGAAGACGGCGTCCTCGGCCGGGTCCTCGAAGTCGATCGGCTGACCGTCGCTGGTCATCGGACGGAGGGCGCCGAGCGCGGTGCCGCCGTCCTCCTCGCGCTTGAAGTAGATGTTGAAGAAGCCGAGGAAGCGGTGCCAGGCCACGCCCATCGAGGGGTTGAGGCCGATGGTGGTCGCCCACGCGAACGAGATGGAGATCTTCAGCATCGCGAACAGGTAGATCAGGTTCTCCAGCGTGCCGTGCGACAGGCCGCTCAGCGCGGAGACCAGCGGGTACGAGACCAGGTGCTCCGGCCCGTACGAGTCGACGCCGTTGAGGGCGCCCTCCAGGCCGCGCAGCATCAGGATGCACAGGCCGATGCCGAGGATCGTGTACTCGACGTAGAAGGCCTGCCAGGCGATCGAGCCGGCGAACCGGGACTTGCGGCCCGACCGGGACGGCAGGCTCATCAGCCGGATCACGATCAGGACCAGGATGCCCAGGGTGGTCAGGGTGCCGACCAGCTCGACGAAGAGCTGCCAGATCATCCAGTGGCCGATGATCGGCAGCGCGAAGTCGGCGTCGAAGAGCTGGCCGAAGGCGTTGACGATGGTCAGCACCAGGCTGAAGAAGCCCACCGCGACGAACCAGTGGGCGATCCCGACGATCCCCCAGCGGTTCATCCTGGTGTGGCCGACGAACTCGGTCGCGACGGTCTTCACCCGCTGGGCGGGCTGCCCGAAGCGGGTGGGGTCCGGCGCGCCGGTGCGGACCACCTTGTAGATGTACAACGCCGCACGGGCGGCGAGCGCGGTGCCGATCACGAATGTGACCAGCGAGATGACGATCGCTGCTAGCTGCATCGGCTCTCCGTCTCCTGCGGCTTTGCGGTTGAGCAGGCTCTGCGGTTCCACGTTCTTCGGGAACCGAGTGTACTGGTCGGTAACTTGCCGGGCCGACGGCCCGGACATTACCGGTGGACAACGGTTCTCCAGAAGATTCCCAAGCTATGGCGGCAGTCACGTGGGCGCACCCCCGCCACGGCGCGGCGGGACACTCCGGCGGCGGGCGCCCACCGATCCGCTCAGCAAAGTTGAGCGAGCCGCACTCATACCTGTTGACGCCGCCCACCGAGTCATGCATCCTTGAGCCCGTAAAGCTCAACTCTTCCGTGGAGGTATCTACGATGGCACGCGCGGTCGGCATCGACCTCGGTACGACGAACTCGGTCGTCAGCGTTCTGGAGGGTGGCGAGCCCACCGTCATCACCAACGCCGAGGGTGCGCGGACCACGCCGTCCGTCGTCGCCTTCGCCAAGAACGGCGAGGTTCTGGTCGGCGAGGTGGCCAAGCGCCAGGCGGTCACCAACGTCGACCGCACCATCCGCTCGGTCAAGCGCCACATGGGCACCGGGTGGAAGATCAACATCGATGGCAAGGACTTCAACCCCCAGCAGATCTCGGCCTTCGTGCTGCAGAAGCTGAAGCGGGACGCCGAGGCGTACCTGGGCGAGACCGTCACCGACGCCGTCATCACCGTCCCGGCGTACTTCAACGACTCCGAGCGCCAGGCCACCAAGGAGGCCGGTGAGATCGCGGGCCTCAACGTCCTGCGCATCGTCAACGAGCCGACCGCGGCCGCCCTCGCGTACGGCCTGGACAAGGACGACCAGACCATCCTGGTCTTCGACCTCGGCGGCGGCACCTTCGACGTCTCCCTCCTGGAGATCGGCGACGGGGTCGTCGAGGTGAAGGCCACCAACGGTGACAACCACCTCGGTGGTGACGACTGGGACCAGCGCGTCGTCGACCACCTGGTCAAGGTCTTCCAGGCCGGCCACGGCGTCGACCTGTCCAAGGACAAGATGGCCCTGCAGCGTCTGCGCGAGGCCTCCGAGAAGGCGAAGATCGAGCTGTCCTCGTCCTCCGAGACCTCGATCAACCTGCCGTACATCACGGCCTCCGCCGAGGGCCCGCTGCACCTGGACGAGAAGCTCACCCGCGCCCAGTTCCAGCAGCTGACCGCGGACCTGCTGGAGCGCTGCAAGGTCCCGTTCCACAACGTCATCAAGGACGCCGGCATCTCGCTCTCCGAGATCGACCACGTCGTCCTCGTCGGCGGCTCGACCCGCATGCCGGCCGTCGCCGAGCTCGTCAAGGAGCTGACCGGCGGCCAGGACGCCAACAAGGGCGTCAACCCGGACGAGGTCGTCGCCATCGGCGCCGCGCTCCAGGCCGGTGTCCTCAAGGGCGAGGTCAAGGACGTCCTGCTGCTCGACGTCACCCCGCTGTCCCTCGGCATCGAGACCAAGGGCGGCATCATGACCAAGCTGATCGAGCGCAACACCACGATCCCGACCAAGCGCTCCGAGATCTTCACCACGGCCGAGGACAACCAGCCGTCCGTGCAGATCCAGGTCTACCAGGGCGAGCGCGAGATCGCCGCGTACAACAAGAAGCTCGGCATGTTCGAGCTGACCGGCCTGCCGCCGGCGCCGCGCGGCCTGCCGCAGATCGAGGTCACCTTCGACATCGACGCCAACGGCATCATGCACGTCGGCGCCAAGGACCTCGGCACCGGCAAGGAGCAGAAGATGACCGTCACCGGCGGCTCCTCGCTGCCGAAGGACGAGGTCGACCGCATGCGCCGCGAGGCCGAGCAGTACGCCGAGGACGACCACAAGCGCCGCGAGGCCGTGGAGACCCGCAACTCCGCCGAGCAGCTCGTCTACTCGACCGAGAAGTTCATCGCCGACAACGCCGACAAGCTGCCGGGCGACGTCAAGACCGAGGTCGAGACCGCCATCGGCGAGCTCAAGGAGGCCCTGAAGGGCGAGGACATCGCGAAGATCCGCGAGGCCTCGGAGAAGGTCTCCACCACCGCGCAGAAGCTCGGCCAGGCGCTGTACGCCAACGCCGACGCCGCTGCCGGTGCCGCCCCCTCCGGTGACTCCGCCCAGGCCAAGGACGACGACGTCGTCGACGCCGAGATCGTGGACGACGAGAAGCCCAAGGGTGGTGCGGCATGACGGACAAGCCGCAGGGCGGTAAGCCCGGCGACGACTCCGCCGCCGAAGAGGCCGTGATCAAGGCTGCCGAGGAGGCCGCCGCGGCCGGCACCGGGGAATCCGGGTCGGACGACCTCGCCACCGCCAAGCGCGAGCTCGCCGAGCGCACCGGTGACCTCCAGCGCCTCCAGGCCGAGTACCAGAACTACCGCAAGCGCGTCGAGCGCGACCGGCTGACCGTCCGCGAGATCGCCGTCTCCAATATCCTGGAGTCGCTGATCCCGGTCCTGGACGACATCGGCCGCGCCCGCGAGCACGGCGAGGTCACGGGCGGCTTCAAGTCCGTCGCCGAGTCGCTGGAGACGGTCGTCGCCAAGCTGGGCCTGCAGCAGTTCGGCAAGGAGGGCGAGCCCTTCGACCCGACCATGCACGAGGCGCTGATGCACAGCTACTCCTCGGACGTCACCGAGGACACCTGCGTGCAGATCCTCCAGCCCGGCTACCGCATCGGCGAGCGGATCATCCGCCCGGCGATGGTGGCCGTCGCGGAGCCCCAGCCCGGCAGCCAGGCGTCCTCCCCGGACGCCGAGCCGAAGTCCGCCGACGCGGACAAGTCCGACGGTGGCTCGGACAGCTGACAACCTGTGACAGCTGACAACCAGTGCGCTGCGGAGTCGTACGCCGGCCAGTACGGCGGCCGGCTCCGCAGCGCTCTGTCAGCAGCCGTTTGCTCACCGGCTGTTGACAGCACAGTGACGATGGACATCGGGAGGTGGCGGAAGCCATGAGTGGCAAGGACTTTGTCGAGAAGGACTACTACAAGGTCCTCGGCGTGCCCAAGGACGCCACCGCCACCGAGATCAAGAAGACCTACCGCAAGCTCGCGCGCGAGTTCCACCCCGACGCCAACAAGGGTGACTCCAAGGCCGAGGAGCGGTTCAAGGACATCTCCGAGGCGTACGACGTCCTCTCCGACGAGAAGCGCCGCAAGGAGTACGACGAGGCCCGCAGCCTCTTCGCCAACGGCGGCTTCCGGGCCGGCGGCGGCCCCGGTGGCAACGGCAGCTACAGCTTCGACTTCGGCGACCTCTTCAGCGGCAGCCAGGGCGGCGCCGGCCAGGCCGGCGGCGGCCTCGGCGACGTGTTCGGCGGCCTCTTCAACCGCGGCGGCACCCGGCAGGCCCAGCCCCGGCGCGGCGCCGACGTCGAGACCGAGGTGACGCTCTCCTTCGAGGAGGCGGTGGACGGCGCGACCGTCCCGCTGCGGATGACCAGCCAGGCCCCCTGCCGAGGCTGCAACGGCACCGGCGCCAAGTCCGGCACCACCCCGCGGGTCTGTCCGACCTGCGTCGGCGCGGGCACCGTCAGCCGCGGCCAGGGCGCCTTCGCCCTCTCCGAGCCGTGCAAGGACTGCCGCGGCCGGGGCATGATCGTCGACGACCCGTGCCCCGACTGCCACGGCAGCGGCCGGGCCAGCTCGGCCCGCACCATGCAGGTCCGGATCCCGGCCGGCGTCCAGGCCGACCAGCGCATCCGGCTCAAGGGCAAGGGCGCCCAGGGCGAGCGCGGCGGGCAGCCCGGCGACCTCTACGTGACCGTGCACGTCGACCCCCACCCGGTCTTCGGCCGCAAGGGCGACAACCTCACCGTCACCGTCCCGGTGGCCTTCCCCGAAGCCGCGCTCGGCGCCACCATCGAGGTGCCCACGCTGAACGGCCCGACCGTGAAGCTCAAGCTGCCCCCGGGCAGCGCCAACGGCCTCACCATGCGCGCCCGCGGCAAGGGCGCCACCCGCAAGGACGGCACCCGCGGCGACCTCCTCGTCACCGTCGAGGTCGTGGTGCCCCAGCACGTCACCGGCGACGCGCTGAACGCCCTTGAGCAGTACCGCGAGGCCACCGCCTCCGACGATCCGCGCGCCGCCCTGTTCCGGGCGGCGAAGGGAGCGTGACGACCAGATGTCCCCGATGTCCCCGATGAACCCGATCGACCCCGACACCCCGATCGGCCCCGGCCTCGGCGAGGGCCTGCCCGGTGCCGGCCCCCGCCGCACCCGCCGCGCCGCCGCGGCCCCGCCGACGTACGTCCTCACCGAGGACACTCCGGTGTACGTCATCTCCGTGGCCGCCGAACTGTCCGGTCTGCACCCGCAGACCCTGCGTCAGTACGACCGCCTCGGCCTGGTCTGCCCCGACCGCACCGCCGGCCGCGGCCGCCGCTACTCCGCGCGCGACATCCAGCAGCTGCGCGAGGTCCAGCGGCTCTCCCAGGACGAGGGCATCAACCTGGCGGGCATCAAGCGGATCATCGAGCTGGAGAACCAGGTCACCGCCCTGCGGTCCCGGGTCGCGGAACTGGTCGACTCCCTGGAGGGCGCCGCCACCGCCGTCCTGGTGCTGGGCGGCGAGGCCGTCGGCCAGCAGCTCTGGACGAGCCTGCGCGCGGCGCCGGGCACCAC